>NZ_KE992722.1:0-4753 GCF_000466465.2 Clostridium sp. KLE 1755 | reverse complement strand
CGTCTCCCCTGCGGAGCCGATGAGCCCCACATCCTTCTTCAGCCAGGTAATCACCGCGCCGGTATAATTCAGGTTCCCCTCCAGCACATAATCCACTCTCCCCTTACGCTTCCAGGCCAGAGAGGTCACCACGCCGTGACTGCTGGGAATGGGCTGCCCGCCGATATTCATCATCAGAGAGGAACCGGTTCCGTAGGTGGCCTTGCTCATACCAGGCTGCAGGCAGCCCTGCCCGAACAGCGCAGCATGGGAATCTCCCAGCACCCCGCAGATGGGAACAGGCTTTTCAAACAGCCCGTTCATGGTGGTATGGCCATAAACCGCATCCGAATCACATATCTGCGCCAGGCACTCCATGGGGATCCCGAAAATTCCGGCAAGCTCCTCATCCCATGCAAGGGTTTTCAGATTCATCAGCTGGGTTCTGGAGGCATTGGAATAATCCGTCTTAAACGCATGCTCCTGCGTCAGCTGCCAGATCAGCCAGCTGTCAATGGTGCCCAGACAGATTTCTCCCCGCCCGGCCCGCTCTGTAAGCCCTTCCTCCTGCCCCAGCAGCCATGCCATTTTGGCTGCCGGGAAATAAGCGGACAAGGGTATCCCCGTTTTTTCTTTTATTATACTATCAAATCCCCGCTTTGCAATATCCCGGACAATACTCCCCGCCCGGCCGCACTGCCAGACGACGGCATCGGCCAGCGGCTCCCCGCTCCCGCGATCCCACATGGCCGTTGTTTCTCTCTGGTTACTGATGCCTACAGCAACGATCTGCGCCGGCGAAACCCCGTTTTTTTCCATAAGGAGCCCCACCGCCCGGACCGTATTATCCGCGATTTCACGCAGGTCATGGGATACCCACCCCTGTGCATTCACCAGCTGACGATGGGCCAGATCCTCCCTTGCCAGCAGCTTCCCGCAGCCGTCAAACAACAGCGCCTTCGTTCCCTGGGTGCTCTGGTCTATGCTTATGATAAATTTTTGTTCCACCTTTTTATCCCCTTAAATTTTTCGAAACTCACAAATTTGCATAGCTGCCTGGTAGCTGTGATGGAACCGCTTAATCCATTACAGTTCCTTTAAAATCTCCGCCGCCTTTGCCGCAATGCCTTCCGCATTCAGCCCATAATAGTCAAACACTTCCCGGGAGGTTCCCGAAATCACCGGTGCATCCGGCAGCGCCATATTGATCACACGGCGGGGGCAGGCACTGCCCACCACCTGGCTCACCATGGAACCAAGGCCGCCGAAGGGCGCATGCTCCTCCACGCTGATCACAGCCTTCACCTTCCCTGCCGCGTCCACTATCGCTTCCTTATCCAACGGCTTCACACAATACATATCCAGAAGCCCAGCGCTGATCCCCTGCTCCTTCAACAGCGCAACGGCATCCAGGGCCGGACGCACCATCTCCCCGCAGGCCACAAGAAGCACATCCGTCCCTTCAGCCAGCACCGTAGCCTTATCCATCACAAACGGAACATTATTTTCGCTGTAAATATCCTCCACCGCATTTCTCCCCACACGCAGATAGGCAGGCCTGGTATCCTGAAGCAGCGCCTCAATGAGCTTTGCCGTCTGGAACCGATCGCTTGGCAGATAAACCCGCATGTTTGGGATTGCGGACATGGCTGCAATATCCTGCGCGGAATGATGGCTCATTCCCAACGCCCCATAGCTGACGCCGCCGCTGATTCCCACCAGAGTCACATTGGTATCTGAATAAGCACAGTCTATTTTTGCCTGTTCATAGCTTCTTGTGGAAAGGAAGCAGGCAGGAGAAGCCGCAAACGTTTTTTTCCCGCATTTGGCAAGCCCTGCGGAAATGCTCACCAAATCCTGCTCCGCAATACCCACCTCCACGAACTGCTCCGGATATTTGGCGGCAAAAGGCGCCAGCGAAGCGCTTCCCCGGGAATCGCTGCAAAGCACCACAATATCCTTATCCGTTTCCGCCTTTTCCATAAGCACTTCACAGATAGCCTGTCTGTTCGGTATTTTATTCATAATAAAGGGCCTCCCTTCTCTCCTTCAAATCCTTCATAATCTGTGCATATTCCTCTTCCCCTGGCACCTTATGATGCCAGGGCGCCTTATTTTCCATCACTGCGGAACCACAGCCCTTCACCGTATTGGCAATCACCACCGTAGGCCGCCCCTTACAGGCTCTTGCCGCCGCCCATGCGCCACACAGATCCTCCATACAGTTGCCGTCCACGCTGAGCACGTTCCAGCCAAAGGACGCCCAACGCTCCTCCTGGCTGTCCTGTCCCATCACATCCTCCGTGCTTCCCGAAATCTGCAGACGGTTGCGGTCCACCACCGCACACAGGTTATCCAGCTTATACTGAGAAGCCGCCATAGCGCCTTCCCATACAGACCCTTCCGCCAGCTCGCCGTCTCCCATAACGGTATATACCCGGTAATCCCTGTGATCCATTTTCCCGGCCAGGGCCATCCCCACCGACACCGGAAGCCCATGCCCCAGCGAACCGGAATTCATCTCAATCCCCGGAAGCTTATTGTTCGGATGCCCAATATAAGGCGAGCCAAATCTGGAAAATTTCCGCATCACCTCTTCTTTTGGGAAAAAACCCTTCCTGGCCAGCACCGCATAATAAGCCTCCACCGAATGCCCCTTGCTCATAATAAAACGATCCCTGTCTGCAGACTCCTGATTCTCAGGACTGATATTCATTTCCTTAAAATAAAGCGACACCAGAATATCCATGACGCTCATATCCCCGCCGATATGTCCGCCCTTTCCTTCCACCACCATATTCACCACATCCTCACGCAGCTCATAGGCCAGTGCCGCCAGTTTTTTCATCTCATCCATGCCCATTCTCCTCTTAACCTTTCATAAAACTCCTGCCTGACAAAACGCTTCCTTTACTTCCTCCGGATTGTCATCATAAAGATCCGCCTTCACACCCATATACTTGCACGCCTCATACAGCACCGGCACCACATCTGCATGGATACCCACACAATGATGAATATAAGGCCCCTCAACAAGCCTGGCTTCCAGACGCCTCAGGTTCTTAACCTCCACCCACACATAGGTTCCCTTGGTATACGGCCCCTCCACGCCCTTTGCATTTCCAAGAAGCATGGAATATTCCCCATTATCCCCGTCAAAACGCGCCAGCGTCATCTCACCCAGCTTTGCCTGCGCCTCCACCGCGCCCGGATGCTCAAAGGCCAGAGGATAACCGATAACCGGCTTCTCCTGCGCCACGGAAATCGGCCAGGGCCCGCAATGCTGCAACAGCTCTCCGTTCTCATTATCCGGATGCCTCACCGTCCAGTCCGCGAAAAAGCTCCTGTTCTCATCCATTCCCGCAGCCTCCACCAAAACAGCGGTAATCGCCCCATGAATATCCGTCTCACACACCACCGGAATCCCCTCCTCATTCAAAAGAGAATTTGCAGCACAGGGCATAATCCCAATCTCCCCCTGCAGGGCATTCCAGCACTGAATTGCAATGGCATTACACCCATACTTCCCGGCCAGATTCTTCATGGCAACCTTCAGCGCCGCCACATTTGCAAGCTCCTCCGGCTTAATCTTCACACACATATTACTATTACAATACTCCACCACCTTAGCGGCCTCGCATCCCTCTTCCTTCACCCTCTTCATCTCCGCCGTCAGCTCAGGCATGGGAATCGGTGACAGCTGAATATTAAACCGCTCCAACAGCTCCCCCTCATTGCACATCGTGGACCAGAAATCAAACGGCCTGGGAGCAATCTGCAGAATCCTCGTATGCCGGAACACATCCACCACATTACAAACCGCCAGGAAATTCCTCATCCCCCTCTCAAACTCCGGATCCTCCAGCCTGCAATTCGTCATATATGTAAACGGCACCCGGAACCGCCTCAACACCTTCCCCGTAGCAAACAGCCCGCACTGACTGTCCCGAAGCCGCACCCCATTCTCATCAGGCCGCTCATCCCGCGGCCCCCACAAAAGCACCGGCAGCCCCATCTCCTTAGCCAGCCTGGCACACACATACTCCGTACCAAAATTACAATGCGGAATAAAAATCCCCTTTACACCTTCCGCCCTGAACTTTTCCTGAATCCTCTCCCGATCCCCCTCATCATAAAAAAGCCCATCCTCATTCACATCCAAAATATCCACAAACTCCACACCCAGCTCCCGCAGCCTCGCCCTCGTAAGATTTGCATACTTCACCGCATCCGGCGCACTGAAAATACTCCTCCTCGTAGGCAAAAACCCAATTTTAATTTTCTTCATACTCTCTCCCTTCCGCGCACCCGCGCATAAAACGCCATCCAAAGCCTCCAAATTCACCTCAAACCAACCAATAACTCTACAGTTAAACTTAATTAAATCCGAAATTAATTTGTTTAACTTTAGCTTAATATTATTGAATATTAATTAAATTGTCAAGCCATTTTGCTGTATTAATTTACTAAATTTTATTCTTTTCCCAAACACCCCCTACCTCCCGCTACTAATACCCCCAGCTTCCAGCATCGGCTGTGAGGGGGACGGGGCTGCGAGGGTCCGGGCTGTGGGGAGAGGAGGGGAGGGGCTGAGGGAGGTGGTTTCTGTGTCGTTCCGGCCGGGACTGCTGTGGGGTGATTTTGTGTTCCATATGAAAAAACGGCGATGTTTCTTACTGCTCCGCCAGGCCAGGATTCTGCCGCCCTTAGCGGCCTGTCCGACGAACGCAGCCGACTCCCAAGTCGCTGCGTGAGGAGTTTTGGCCGCGTTGGC
>NZ_KE992721.1:30212-66162 GCF_000466465.2 Clostridium sp. KLE 1755 | reverse complement strand
CAGCTTTCCTTCTTGGCCTGTGCGGCAGGGAGTGTACCGGAACCATTGGAAAAAATGGTGATATTTCTTACTGCCCCGAAAGACCATAATCCTGCCGCCCCTAGCAGCCTGTCTGACGAATGCAGACGACTTCAGTCGCTGCATGAGGAGTTTTGGCTGCGTTGGCAGAATTATGGCCTTACGGGACAGTTAGAAATATCCCATTTTTGAGACTGGATCCGATACACCCCTGCCGCACAGGCCAAGAAGGAAAGCTGGGCACGACCACTCCGGGAAGGACAAGGGCCCCCGGGTCTGATACCTGTATCCTCGGCCACTCGAAATGTTGTGTTTATAATATATTGTATGGAAAGAGGATTTGATGTAAAGCTAAAAAAGTATAATTTAATATAGAGGTAAAAAAATCCCTTAGCAGGTTGTGTATGTATGATATGCTTCCAATAAAGTCTAACTTATTGGGGGCACATCAGTGGCCTGCGTGGGGATTTTTTTAATTTTTATATTATAATTTTTTACTTATAAAATTTTTTATGACTTTAATTTTTTGATTACTTTAGTTACTTGATCAGTTCAGGTCGAGGAACTGTTCGTAGATTCGGCAGACTTCTTTTGCCTGTTGTTCTTCTGGCATTTCGCAGAAGATTCGGATCAGGGGTTCGGTGCCGGAGAAGCGGCCTACTACCCAGCCGCCGTTTTTGAAGTAGACTTTGCTGCCGTCTAAGTAGGAGACGTGGTCTATTTCGTAGGGGAGGGCGGGGAGTTGTTTTTCTTCCAGGAGGATTTTTTGTACGGCTTCTTTTTTGTCCTGGTTGAATTTGTAGTCTCTTTCTTCCATGTATATCTTGCCGCATTCGGCTTCGATGTCGGCATAGATTTCGGAGAGTTTTTTGCCGGTGACGGCTATCATTTCTACCAGGAGGCAGGCGGCATAAACGCCGTCTTTTCCGTGGATGTGGCCGCGGACGGTGAGGCCTCCGGAGGATTCGCCGCCGATGACTGCGTTGGTTTCGGTCATCTTGGCGGAGATGTGTTTGAAGCCGACGGGGACTTCATAGCATTTCTCGCCGAATTCCTGCGCTACCTTGTCGAGCATGTGGGTGGTGCAGATGTTGCGGACGACGGGGCCCTGCCAGCCTTTGTATTTTACCAGGTAGTAGTAGAGGAGCACCATGATGTCGTTGGGGTGAAGGAATTTTCCTTTGTCGTCAATGACGCCAAGGCGGTCGGCATCGCCGTCGGTGGCTATGCCGATGTCGCATTTTCCGTCCAGGACGAAATTCTGGAGGGGGCGGAGTGTTGCCGCGGTGGGGGCGGGAAGCTTGCCGCCGAAAAGCGTATCGTGGCGTTCATGGATGGTGTCAACTTCGCATCTGGCCGTAAGCAGTATGGTCTTGATGGAGGTTTCGCTTACGCCGTACATGGGGTCAAGGGCGATTTTGAGCCTGCTGTTGCGGATGGCCTGCATATCAATGTTGTCTATGATATTGTCCAGGTATTCGTTCAGGGGATAGATTTCCTGAATCAGTCCAGCCTCCAGGGCTTTGTCGTATTCCATGGACTTTACTTCCTCGTGTTCGATCCTGGCGATGTATTTTTCGATTTCATCTGTCTGCTGGGCGCTGGCGTCCCTGCCGCCTTCGGTGAAGACTTTGATTCCGTTGTATATCGCCGGGTTGTGGCTTGCGGTAATCATCATGCCGTAGGGCATTTCATGCTTCATCACATAAAACATGACAAGGGGTGTGGGCGCTGATTTATTCACAAGATAGGCGGTTACGCCCTCTGCGGCGAATACCTGGCCGGCCCATTGCATTGCTTCTTTGGCCAGGAAGCGTCTGTCGTAGCCGATGACAATTCCTTTGTCTGCCGCATTTTCTTCTTTCATTTTAAGGCACAGCGCCCTGGCAAGAAGCTGTATATTTGCCTTGGTGAAATCGTCTCCGATCACTGCTCTCCATCCGCCTGTTCCAAACTTAATCATAGGTTTTTCCTCCCTTTTTTACACGCGTCTGTAAAAACGCACTCTCGCCTCAGTTTTATTTTTATCCCATAACCACTCTGATCTGGTGGTGGCTGCCTGCCGGAAGGACCGGTATGCGGGAAACTTTTTTCTCGTCCAGCCAGATTTCCTTCACGCCCTTCATCACGCCGTCCGGGTTATCCACGGAAATTTCCATACGGGCGCCGCGCCATTCACGGGTCATGTAGAATTTCTTCCAGTCTGCCGGTACGCAGGGGTCGATGTCAAAATGGTCAAACTGGGGCTTCATGCCCAGCATATATCTGGTGGCGGAAAAGTAAGCCCATCCGCCGGTGCCTGTCATAAACGGATGTCTTGCCCGTCCGAAGGCGGTATGGTCGCGGCCCATAATGAACTGGCAGTAGGAATAGGGCTCCGCTTCCCTGATTTCAATTTTGTCGTTCTGATAGTAGGGGCAGAGGGCGTCGTAGAACTTCATGGCCCGATCGCCGCGTCCCAGTACGCATTCCGCCGCCCATGCCCAGGGATTGGGGTGGGAAAAAATGGAGCCGTTTTCCTTCAGGCCGGGGTAAACCCTGGTTACAAAGCCGATATCGTCATCAGGGACCGTATAGGAGGGGGCATTTAACTGGATGCCGTAAGGGGTGTAGAGGTATTTATCCACGCTGTCCATGGCTTTTTTCCCTTTTTCCGGGTTGGCTGCTCCGGAAAGCACCGCCCAGGAATTGGACTCCAGATGCACCTTGCCTTCCTTATCCTGATTCGTTCCGATCTTTCTTCCGTTTTTGGTGATGCCGCGGATGAACCATTCCTCATCCCACAGCTCTTTGTTGCATACCTCTTTTACCCGTTCCGCCATCTGCGTATAGGTAGCTACATCCTCTTTTCTTCCCAGGAAGGAGGCCAGATCTATAAAATTACACAGCGCCCAGTAATGGAGGAAGGATACCAGCGCGCTTTCGCCGCCGCCCAGGTTCAGGCAGTCGTTCCAGTCCGCGCGGAGCCCCTTGCAGACGCCGGTTGCGCCTACCTGCTTCGCACTGAAATCCAGGATTTTTTTCATATGCTCATAAACGGTTCCTTCCCCGCCGTCCGCGTAGGTGAGGATTTCGTCCGCAAAATCAAATTCTCCGGTTTCCCTGATATATTCAACAAGGGAGGACACCAGCCAGAGGGCATCGTCCGAGCAGGCGTCAGCGAGGCCATGCACATAGTCATCCTTATTCGGCGTGGGGATGACTGTGGGGGATTTGAAAGGCTTGACCTCGTTGTCGGGAACAAACCACTCCGGCTGGAAAAGGTGCAGTCCATAACCATCTGACACCAGACCTCTGCAAAGCTCCTCCAGCCTCTGCCTGCATTTACCGGGATTGGAGTGAGGTATGGTCATGGCATCCTGTGCCGTGTCTCTGTAGCCCAGGCCGGTTCTTCCTCCCACTTCAATGAAGGAAGCGAACCGTGAAAACATCACATTGATTTCCGCCTGATACAGAGTCCATGTATTGATCAAAGTGTTCATACCCTCATTGGGGGTCTGAATCTGGAGTTTGTCAAATTTGCTGTTCCAGTATTTTTTAAGGTCGGCATAGGAAAGATCCACCGCAGCCGTGCTGCTGTATTTTTCCCGCATCCTGCGTCCTGCTTCCCGGTTTCCTTCCCCAAGCATGAAAACAAGACGGATTTCTTCTCCGGGCGCCAGGGTGATGTTCTTCTGCAGGCTGCCACAATGGTTGTTGCCCAGTTCAAAGGAGCCGCCGCACTGCCCTTTTTCCACTGCAATGGGGTTATCCTCCGTCCGGTAGGGGCCGATGAATTTATCCCGCAGGCAGTCAAAGCCGTCCGGCTCAAAATTCCCGGTAAAATACTGGAAGCCGAACTCTTCATAAAAAAGATCATGTTCTATAATGCCGTCTTCATAGGAAGAACCGGCGCAGTACATGCTCATCTGGAAATTCTGGTTGTCTATCATGATATGGTGGAAGGAGAACTCACAATAGGAAAAAACGCTCAGCTCGCGCACTCTGTCGCTGTTGTTTTTAAGCTTCACATCCCACAGCTCCACCGGATCCTCCAACGGGATGGAAAGCTTCTGGCTTGCCGCAATGTCCTTATATTCGCTTTCATATACCGTATAGGACATGCCGTGGCGGCAGCTATACTTCGCTTCCTCCAGGCTCTTGCCCACGGGCTGCCAGGAAATGCTCCAGTAATCCCCGTCCGCATTGTCTCTTATGTACACATAATGTCCGGGACGGTCCATAGGAATGCTGTTTCCCCGGAAGCGGGTGATTCTGTGGTATTCCGGCGTTTTGTAAAACATATAGCCGCCTGCCGTATGATTCACCACCGCACACATATCCTTCAGTCCCAGGTAATTGGTCCAGGAGGTGGGCAGGTCCACTCTGTCAATCACATATTCTCTTTTTTCATTGTCAAAATGTCCGTACTGCATATCTGCTCCCATCTGCGCATCCTTTGCGCGCATGCGGCCTTCGCCGCGCGTATCGTCAGAAGGAAGGGCGCTGCCTGAGCCTCCCCGTTCCCCCGAATGCTTCATCATATTTATTATAACGGCTGGGGCGTCCGGAGGCTATGGTCAGATATGTGAAAATTTGTATATAATTGTTCTCATAAAGCCCGGTTTTGCAGGGGTGTCTGTGCAGATTTCAGGCTGCTCCTGAGCAGGCGGGGATTATGTTTATCATATTTAACACATGCTACAGCGTATTTGAAAATTGCCCGGCCTCCGCCCCATACCTGGAAAAAATGGGACGGAGGCCATGAAGGGAAGCAGCCTAAGCATTTTTCTGCAAGGCGGAAATCAAGGCGGGCGGGTTCATCATATGGAAGGTGTATTCTTTTCCGCCTTCTTCCTTCGAACGGGTAATTACGGTCGCTGTTTTCACAGCCGCATCGTAAAATGCTTCCGGCGTAATATCGGGGTCTACCCCGGCGCAGAGCGCATACACACCGGCTATGTAAGGCACGGTCCAGCTCCAGCCGCCGTCGGCATAATATACATAGGTATCTCCCGACATGTCCGCCGTAGTCCTGCCGTCCATGGGAACAAGAAGGCTTTTTTCAAACATTTCAGCACTTTCCCATTGCCAGCTTCCCAGCGTATAGGTGTCCGGGGAATCCGGATCCCCCAGCGGATCCAGCTTCCCAAGCCCTGCAAAGGGCGCATCCGTCCCATAAGCCTCAAAGAAATCATAATTCATCTCCGTAGATGTGGTAATCACGAATATGCCCTCGTCACTGGCATGGTGAATGGCATCCAGCATTACCTGAAGCTCTGCGTCCACCTCTTCATTGCCTGTAAAATTATAGCCTCTTGAGATAGCGATAACACGGATTTTTCCATTTTCCGGCAGAGTGCGGTTCAACTCTATTACACGCTCAATAACGCGGGCGAATTCCTTCCAGGCCACGTTCCCGTCGTCTTCCCTGTCCCAGCTTTTCACATTATCCATACCCCAGAAATACAGGGTGGCATCCGGCGCCACGCCGCAGGTTTTGCCTACGGAAATCGAAGCCAGCGCCGCACCGTGCATGGAACCGGACTGGTTCGGAACCACATGCATTTCTTCATAAAGAGCCAGATTGGAAGCATATTCCGGGTGCCCGGTATAAAGGACCTGATCAATAATTGCTATCCCCACTCCTTTTCCTGTAATTCCCTGTTCATGGAGGGACTCCATGCCCAATCCCGGAGACTTGCCCTTCTCCAGAATCAGCTGCGCCGGAAACTCCTTCTCAAGCTCCTTGGGAAAAACAGTTTCTTCATTATAAGTGATGTTGGGTATACATCCCGCAAGACGGTCTTTCTGTGTCTGTTTCATCTTACTGCCGTCATACCAGCGGATATCGGCAAAATTCTCCTCCAACTCTATGTATCGGTTTTTATAGTATTCCACCATATCCGCCGCGGCTTCCGCCTGACGGGCGATCCCGGTCCCATCCTTGGTCAAGCTGTCCGTAAAGGCTGGCGCCTCCTTTCCGTGGGAGCCCTCCGCATTTTCTGTGCCGCCGCAGGCGGCGCACAGAGACAGTATACAAACCAGGCAGGCTATTTTCATAAATCGTTTCATGTCTTTCCTCCAATCAGCTTAATCTTGTGATATTCTGCAATATCGGTTTTTATTGTAATATTATGTTATGGCATGGGTCTGTTCTACTTAAGTAGAATATATTTTCATACTACTCTAATAGAATGGAAATGTCAACGGATTCCGGCAAATATTCAGGGTAATGTAGCATTGCCATAACGGTTTGATTATTTTAATTGCTTTACCTGCTTTTTGGCTCCTGTTTTTCAGTTTTTGCACAGAAAAAGGCTCCGTACATTTCCACAATGCACGGAGCCGGTCGGGTCTTATCTACACTTTTTTATACTTCTTATCTATACATCTTATTCGTTCATCTTACCTGTTCATTTACATCTTCCAAAAGCATCTCTTCCACAATCCGCGCCGCTTCCGCCACGATATGGCTGCAGGGGCGTGTGGCATAATACGCAGCGGTCCGCTGGGAAGGTCTGGCGCTTTCCGTTACAGACGCCGGCATCCCGAGAAGCTCACGGCAGATAATACTGCCCCTTTTTTCACGAAAAGCATCGCTCATTTTCCGGACGATTTCATAGGAACGCGTTTTGGCTTCTTCATCGGAAGGATCCGTATTCCCCATTTTCAGCCCTGACAGCATCGCCATGGCGGAAACCGTTCCACAAACCTCACGCATACGCCCGACGCCCGCTCCCATAGGGCAGGCCAGCTTAAGCGCCGTCTCCCTGTCCATCCCGAACAGGTCCGCATAAGCGGCAAAGACGGACTGCGCACAGTTAAACCCTGATTCAAACAGCATAACCGCATCCTGCACTCTGCTTTCCATTTCCGTTCCCATCCTTATTTATTCTTACCGCAGCACTTCTTATACTTCTTTCCGCTGCCGCAGGGACAGGGATCATTGGGATAAACCTTTTTATCCTTTACGATAGTTGTGGAAGACTTCTGCTCCTTGTAAAGCGCTTTTCTCGTCTCCTCATCAAAAATATCGTTCCACTCTTCCAGCTCATACAGCCAGTCAGCGCCGGCCGCAACCATATTTTTATAAAGAAGGGCCTTATCGAATCCCAGGTTTACCTCGGTATCCTCTTCCATCTCCTCGATAGGGTTGGATTCCACCAGACTTTCGTCGATTCCGTCCAGGAAGCCGGTCATCGTCATGATATCCACATCATACTTTTCAGCCAGTTCCTTTACAGTTCCCTTAACCACCTCGTCAGGGTTCTTTAAAAGCTGGGCGTAAATCTCTTTTTCCTTTTCAAAATAAGCAGCCCAGAGCCTCTGCAAATCTCCCTTGTTGGCCGTTTCGGAATAAGCCATTGATCTCCACTGTTCTAATAATGCCATTTCTTATCACCTCATCCGTGTATTTTCACCGGTTATATCCGGCTCACTTTATTCAGCACCTTCCAATACGGAACATACTGCTGCAGGATTTACCGCATATTTTCCTTGCTTTCGCTCAGAATAGAAATAGTATATAACAAAATTCCCATAAAGTCCAGCCAGACTTCCCATGCCGCGCGACATATACAGGAAAGTTCCATATGATTTCTTTTAAAAGATAAACAGTGGCTTTAATTGTTATTTTAAAGCCGCCGCCTTTACTTCGCGCCGTTACAGATCTAATGGCAGGCAACGGTTTTACGTGCTATTGCGTCAGTACCTTTTTTCGTTTGCCATGCGCTGTAATGAAGAATAACAAAAGCCATACAAGGCAATGTGCTGACAAAACTGTTATGTTTATCCATATATCCTGCATTTTCCCAGTCAGTAAGTCCATTAATCCATAAAAGGTTGCGCTGGACGGCAGCAGATACGATAAGGCATGTGTAATACTGCCCATGGGGACAGCCAGATAAAATAAAACAGGCGGGGCAAGGAACAAAATCATTACAATCTTGATATATACAATGCCTGCCATAAGGCCATTTGAAAAGTGTCCTATAAACAACCCGGCTAACGCGGCAATAAACGCTGACAAGACAATCATTAACAGCAGCGGCAGAATCCCGCTGACAGTAATTTTCATACAGACGAGGGCTGTTATAATCGCAGATAAAATACCGCCCAAAAATCCTAACGTGATTTTTTGAAACATATACTCCCATTTTGCCATAGGCAAAACTTCGTTGATAAAGGCAATGCCGTCCTCCTTTTCACTGATTATGCTCATGGCGTTAAAGGTGCAGCCCATAAACATAGCCGTAACCATTGTAATTACTATCAACAGGGATTTAAGGCCATCGTTGTTGTCCGCAGCAGGGATAATAGTTGTTTGAGATAAAGCCATGTTTTCCCTTTCCGCGTAAAGCTGAGGGAGTGTGTTGCCAATCACTGTATTTACTTGCAGCTCGTCGCCTGACAGCAGCGTTTTAATTCCATTCCTGTCTTGCAGTACGCCAATCGCTTGTGTCGCAGGGTCATTGACAGCCTTTTCCAAAGATATCATATCGGGGAATACTGTAACGCTGCCGTTTGTCTGCAACCATTCTATTGTGTCATTCGTGAGGTCATTTTCCAAAATGCAAAATGCTGTTTCGCCCAAAGATGAAAGGCTCACCCCAGAAAGCAGATTGATAACAAATCCAACAATAACAGGCAGCAAAAAGGAGAGAATACACATTTTGTCCCGCCGGATATTTTTAAGCTGATACCTTAATCCTTTCATGTTATCCCTCCTTTGCCATTTCACAGAGAAGCACACGGCGTACAAGCAGGAACAACGCTATCATTGTCAGTCCGCAAATTGTATAGTAAATGCCATTTGCAGCCGATACACCCCAATACGCATTTTTCATTGCCATAAACAGAGGATACATGGGGTGATACTTTATCCAATCCCAGGCAATCCCCGTCTGTCCCGCAAGAAATACGGGAGTTGTAATAAAAACCGCCAAAACAAGATACAGTAAAGAAAATTGCCTGAAACCGGGCAGCAGCATCGCGCAAAAAAACCCTGCCAATGCCATAAACATGGACAAAATACCCGTTTGTAGTAAAACGTGCGGCAACACGGACAGCCCCATTGGAATGCCTAAATTTATGACGGTCAAAAGTGTTGCAAATACAAGGTCGGACAGCAGAAACAGACCTAACTTCGAGACGATAAACGCCGTTTTGCCCACAGGCAGCACCCCGTGGACGCGGATAAGCCCCATTTGTTTTTCTTTGAACAGCAGGGAAGCAAGTCCTAAGAAGCCGACCGCCGTTAATTCAAAAAACAGAAATTCACAAGTGATTTCCCTGCGGTTTTTCATTTCCTTGTTATCCTGTCCGATTATCTCTGCCGCAGTATGCAATTTGGGGGACAGCAAAAAGTTTGCATATGCGGCACGGTATCTGTCCGTACTGTCTATGCCAGATGAAACCATAATAATTTCCGGCGTTCCATTGGAAGCGTCAATGCCGACGGCATAACCGTCCCTGCTTTCTGCCTGCAATTTCTCTATACTGTCAACTTCTGTTATTTCAGCGGACGCTGTACTTTGCGTATGGAGCGGATCATAGAGATACACCGGATATATGTTCTGATCCAGGTTTATATAGACAAAATTAATGTAACACGAATACAGAATGAGGGAGCCAAGCGCAAGCAGGAAAAACCTGCCTGATAACATCAGTTTAAAGTCCTTTTTCAGCAAAGCAAGAAACCTTCTCCACATTATGTCAACCCCCTCCCTGTATACTGGATAAACATATCTTCAAGCGTTGGTTCTTTGGAATGAATACTGATGATCTCGTCATATGGGAACGGAATACCCGCCTTCAGCTCTGGCATTTCAATGACTGCTGTACCGTGCTTTCCCTGATATACATAATTAATTTCGACTTGATGATTGCTGTTTTCTTCTTTTAACTTTTTCGGCGTGTCGATTGCCTTTATTTCACCGTCAGCGATAAAAGCTACCCTGTCACAAAGCAAATCCGCATCCATCATGTTATGAGTAGTCAGGAAAACCGTTGTGCCTTTTTTCCGTTCTTCCTCAATGATCCCCCGGAACAGTACCGCGCCCTGCGGGTCAAGTCCGCTTGTCGGTTCATCTAAAAACAAAAGCTGCGGATTGTTCAGTAACGCCCGTGCCATGCTAACACGCTGCCGCATTCCTTTGGAGCAGGAAGATACAGGCTTTTTCAAGAAGTCCTTTTTAAACTCCAACAGCTCCAACAGTTCGTTTATGTCGCGCCGGCTGTCTGCAGGATAAAATGAAGCAAAATAGTGCAGATTGTCGAGTGCGCTTAAATTCGTGTAGAGATATGGAAATTCAAACAGCACACCGATTTTCTCCCGAAAGTTCTTTTGCTGAGACCCCAAAGCCTTACCGAAAAGGCGGACATTTCCCCCATATCCTTGTAGAATGCCCGTCAAAATTTTCTGTGTGGTAGACTTTCCGGAACCATTCGGGCCTAAAAATCCGAATATCTCACCGTCAGCTACGGAAAAGGTCAACCCATGCAGGGTTTGTTTTTGTTTCTGGTATGAGAAAGTTAAATTTTCAACCTCAATCATTCTTCATCACCCCATTTGTCTTTTCGCTTATCTTTTTGTTCTTTCTGGCGTTTGCTCCACCAATTCATAAATTTAACTTTGAATGGAAGAGAGATTGCCACCACGATAATAACCAGCCACCAATACCATTCCAATCCTAAAAACATATCCTTTTCCTCCTATCTGTTTTAATAAGGTCAGTCTATGAAAATGCGATGAAATCGAAGTGTGGCGGCTGTGAAATCGGTGTGAAATAAAAATGCCCTGCTTCATTTAAGAGCAAGGCGTTTCCTCGTTTCGGCTTTATGCAATTATGGAGAAATCAAAATAAAATTCAACACCGTTTGGTTTGTTTTCAACACCATAGTCCGTTTCACACATGGACAGGATTTGAGCGACGATAGAAAGGCCAAGGCCGGAGCTGTTAAAGGTGTTATTTTGTGAGGACTTTCCGCGGTAAAATTTCTCCCAAATCATTGGAATATCCTGCGGCGGTATCTGTTCCCCTTGATTGAAGATTGAAAACCGCAATTTACTTTCCCTCCGGATAACAGATAAATGAATTTCACCGCTATCACAAACATGGTTTTTTGCATTTTGTATCAAATTATTAAGGACCTGCTCCATGCGGTATTTATCGGCATAAATAAAGGCTTTTTCGTCCGGCAGTTCATAAGTAAAACGGTAATTTGCATTTGGTGTGTCTATCAGTAAACGTCCGGCGACGGTTTCGGCCAGCTCTATAAAGTCAAAGCGTTCCTCTGACAGCTTTGCGGCCCCCGCTTCCAATGCAGACAAATCAAGCAGGGAAACAATCATAGTATTCATGCGGTCTGTTGCAGATAAGATAACCTCCATGTAATGCTGTTTTTTCTGTTCATCGGTTTCCTCTTTCAGCCCCTCAACATAGGCGCGGATAAGGCCAAGCGGCGTTTTCATTTCATGGGATAAGCTGTCAACCAATTCTTTTCTCTGCGTCAATAGTAAATGCTGCTTCGTCGCTTCTTTTTCAAGCTGCTTATTGGCTGCTTCCAGTTTTTCAAGAGCTTCCCCCAGATTAGAAAACATTGTATTCAGGTTTTGTGAAAGCTCTCCAAATTCATCCTCCGCGTGTATATTGCAATGCGCTGAAAAATCTAACTTTGCCATTTGCCTCGCCGTGCGGTTGATTTCATCGAGCGGCTTTGAAATAAAACGCCCCAGCATAGCGTCCACGCCGATGATAACCGCCACCAATAGCCCAAACCAAATAACAAAGGCTATGCTTCGATTGGTTGGTAATTCCGATGTAAAAACATAAAAAAAGACGATAATGCCGCCCGCTAATTTTGAAAGCAGCAGCACTTTTTTCCGAACCGTATTCAATCCAAACCACGCATTTATCTTTTTCATCGTCATACCTCAAACTTGTAGCCGGAACGTATCAACGTAACGATATGATGCCCCTGCGCACCAAGCTTTTGACGCAAAGTCTTGATGTGTGTATCCACTGTCCGGGTATTTCCCCCGAAATCATATCCCCAAATACGGTTTAACAGTTGTTCGCGGGAAAACACTTGATTTTTATTCTGCATGAAAAAACGCAATAGCTCAAACTCCTTATAGGTTAAGTCAATATCGTCGCCCGCTGCAATAACGCTGTGTGAAGCCGTTGCTAAAGTCAGATCGCCGACAGTTAAGGTTTCCTGGGTATTTTCAGACGAGGAACGGCGTAGCAAGGCATTGACCTTTGCTAACAGCACCTTGGGGCTAAACGGTTTTGTCATATAATCATCGGCGCCGTAATCATAGCCCTTTAACTTGTCACCCTCCCCCTCCTTTGCCGTAAGAAAAATGATAGGGAAATTATACATTTCTCTCGCTATCTTACAGACAGAAAAGCCGTCCAGGTGCGGCATCATAATATCTAAAATCGCCAAATCCACGGGATTGTTTTTCAAAATCGTAACAGCGTCAATGCCGTCGTCTGCCGTAATGCAGGAATGGCCGCCACGCTTCATATATTCTACAATAATATCCTGCATATTTTTTTCATCTTCTGCAATCAAAATAGTAGCCATACAAATTTACTCCTTTCCTCTGAAAGATTCATTTCGTTGCCCGTCAGCGGGGCTTTCCGCGTCTTTTGGTATCAGGCATATATGGCTGATACGCTCAATAACCGGTATTCTGTTATCCTCGCAGAGCTTCTGTACGCGTCGTTCTGAAATACCCCATTTTATCGCAGCTTCCGGGGCAGTTGTATAATCCATATACTAATTGTCATTTCTGTTTTATATCGCCAATTATATACGGACTGCCGAACAAAATCAATAAAACTGATATGAACAATATGCTTTATTACTGTTAATGTTTTAATATGTGTAATCACATCCCCAAACAAAGATGAACGGCAAAATGCAGCAAATTTTGCCCCTACCGAATGGCATGAGTACCTAAAAAAGCGGCGTTCCTTATCTTTCATGGGAAAGTAAGAAACGCCGCCTGTCTGGTGGTGTGTTGTGCTTTTTAAATTATTTGATGATGTGCCACACCATTTCTGACGGTGGTTTAAGGTTATTTTCAAAAGGATTTCGACGGCAAACTTCCATTAATCATGACGGTTTCTGCGTCCGAATAAGCTGAATATCCTCAGGCAGACAGGAAACCACTTTATCCGCCTGCGTTTCAACTTCCAGACAGTTCTGTCGCGCCGAATAGCGGAAGGAAACCGGGCCATAATATGTCGGGATATTTTGTACTTCAAAATCTTCCTTCAGCCAGCTTTCCGGTATCCCGGAACCAATCAGCAGCGTCCCGTCATCTTCACGAATAAGACAGTCCCTTAAAAGAAGGAATACTTCCGCAGCAGTCCATCCATGAGGGGTTACATAATTAATGTCATCCCAGCCTCTTGTCCGCTGCCAAAGCTGCGCCGAATTTTCGTCATTTTCCCCTTCGTGATAGGTATATAGTCCTGGTGCGGTATGGGTGGATAAAAACATTTCAATAGATACCCATGCCCTGTCTTTTCTGCCTGTCAGCAGCTGGTTATGAGCCTGGCCGGCTTCGAAGTACGTCCATAACGGTTCCGGATGGTGCACTCCCCCGGGACATCTTACGTTTTCCCAAAATTCATCAAATTTATCAAGAATTTCCTTATCTGCAACAGAAGCCCAGCCCGCAGGCCAGAAAGCACAGTTTACATCCCTGTCATTCTGCCCGAAAATCTGGGAAGATTTCCTTTTGATTGCAGCTTTCAGCTTTTCGGCCGCAGCCTTCCATTTTTTCGCTTCTTCCCCATACCCGGCTGCTTCGGCACAAAGTGCAGCTCTGCTAAGCCCAAGATAGGCAAAGGAGTTTACCCAGATTATTGGATAATGATTATCCATCCTGCCCTGTATCAGCCCTTCCGCCGCAGGAAGACACATCATATCAAGGTTTGGTTCCAGCATCATCTGCGGAGTAGTGAATTCTGTATGAATCTTTACCGGTTTATCGGTTTCCAGCATACGAAGCAAAAATTCCGCCTTTTTTCTTATGTGGGGATACATATCCTCCAGGTATTCCTGATCCCGTGTCAACAGATAATGTTCTGACAGAATCCATATGATTTCTCCGGGAGCATCTCCCTCCGATCCAAAGCCACCAAATGCATACTTTTGAGCAATTCCCCTGCAGGACGCCTCCGAAAATTCGTGCATTCCTCCTTTGTTCAGCGCATTCACCACATATGCTCCGTCACGAAGCCACCAGAGTGGATAGGAAACAGGAGAAATGCGCGGATCATCATGAACCGTAAACATATACAAATGCACCAGCTGGCAGTAAAATGCATCCGTAAATCTCTTATCCGGCAGCTGCAAGCCTATTTTAAGTTTCTTTTTCCAGAAAGTGAGCAGGCGCTCTTTTGTCTCTTCCCAATGGATTTCTTCCGTATAGGAAAGATTCTTTCCAACCATCCAGTGTCCCGCATGCAGCCTGCACATAAAATCATAAATGCCGCTTTCCCCCGGCTTCAGGCAGTATGAATAGACAAGTACACCGCTGGCCCAGCCGGAAGCATCCTCTGTTTCCCATTGTCCGGGAAGCTGTCCTTTTTTCAGATAGCAGGAAATATCTTTTCCAGTTTTTGCATAACTCACCGTTCGGAACTGTTCCGGCTCTTTTCCCATAACAAACACAGGAGCACCGTTTATTTTGACGCAGTGGGTACTGCTTTTCAAGCTGTGAATGGCTCCTCCTGCTGCCCCGAAGGAACGAATAGGGATAAACAAACTGCCCTGTGCCGTTTCCTCGCTGGAATTCGTTAACTCAATCCTGTAATAGTCCCTGATATCACTGATTTGCGTATCTCCCTCTGTAAAAAGACGGGAAGTCACCCGTACCTTCCCGCATTTAAAACAGGACGTCAATACCGGCAGATGACCTGCTTCAAATTTCCATTCCAAATCCGTAAGAGGCATATTTTCCGGGGCATACAGAACCCCATCCTCATATATCCAGGAAGATATGCCATAAGTACCAGGACCAGGGGAAAAAGAATTTCCCGGTTCCACAGGTGTCTTGAAAGCGTCCAGTGTTCCGGGAACGCCCAATATTACATGAGTATCGCTTCGGTTCCATATCCAATCCGGATGCTTTTCTTTCATTTCTGCCATTGACGCATGTTCAAGCATCTTATATTTCATCTCAGACTTCCTCCTATATCACTTCCAAATCATTTACGGTACCTATAAAAGGGTATGGCTGATGCGGTTCACTTTGATACCAATAGGCCACAGAAGCAATATCATCCTGCAAAGGCAGATATCTTCCCTCCGAACGCCAGCCCAATCCCTGTACTGTTACCTTCAGTTCCTCTTCAAAACGGATCGGATCCGGCACATGGAACCGGTACATTCCAAATCTTGTATTTCCCTTCAGGAAGCCATCCGGTTTAATTACCTGGTGAAAGCCCAGAAATGCCGAAGTATAATCCCCATACTGAGAATTATTTCCCTCAAAAGCCCACGCTCCGCCAAAATAATCTTCTGTTCCTGTTCCACAAATCGTAGGGAATTCCTTATCGCCATCCATATAAAACTTCATTTCTCCTTCTCCCCACCAGCCATTGCTGTTGGTCTGCCATGCCAGATACGTTCCTACATACTGTCCTTTACCTTTTACCCCATCCAGAATTGTATGCACGTCCATATATTTAAGAGGATTGCTTCTTCTCCACTGAGCATGAAAATACGCAGCATTATCCGGCACTTCGGCCAGAGAATAATCTATCTGGAAAAAGAATTGCGGAATATCCCTGCTTCCGATGTTCTCCACAGTAATCCTGGCCCGTTTTCTGAATGGCATCGGCCAATAGCTGTTCATCCCCCCTGCAGTCATTACAGCCACTGGCAGCGCGTTTACAATCGTTCTTTCGCACCAACCGCAGCAATAAAAATCCCCAAGCGGACACTCCACGGACGGCGTTTCTTCCTCATCCCAGGTAATCCGGAGAATAATGCTCCTCCATAATTCAGGCGCACAGGTCATCCACATGTGCTGTATCCATCCAGGTCCATCAATCTCTGCCAGGACAAAGGAGCTTTTTGCTCCCAGAAAAATTGCAGGCGAAACTTTCCAGCCCTGCCCCAGTTCACGCGCACAGGACGCACCCACGCCTTCCAACGCTTTTCCGCCCATTCCTTTTTCCCCTGTAAAATTTTCTGCGCTGATGGAACGCGATTTTGCATCAGACATAAGTGCAATATTTCCCAGTCCCATCCCTATATTGTTTAATTCCATAGTTATATCCTCTCATTTCCATTTAATCAGTTTTCAGCCCTTAATTCCTCCGGCAAATATATCCGGAACTATGTATTTGGAAAGACTTGCATAAATTATCAAAGTAGGAACCGATATAATTAATGCTCCTACCATTATTGTTCCCCATGGTGTCTCAAACATCTGTCCCTGAATTCCTGCCAATGCCACCGGGAAGGTCAGCTTTGATTCCGTACTGAGAACAATAAACGGCCAAAAATAATCATTCCACGTAGTAATAAATCCATTAATATACACTGTTATCATCATCGGCCGAATCAGTGGAAGCGCTACCAGCCAGTAAGAACGAAAGCTTCCCGCACCGTCCATCCTGGATGCCTCCAGTAATTCATCCGGAACGGAATACATGGCCTGACGAAATAAGAATACACCAAATGCCCCGGCCATTGCAGGAAGAATAATAGCCAGATAAGTGTCTGTAAGCCGCAGTCTGGACATTTCCAGAAACTGGGGAATATAACCTGCTGTTGAAGGTATCAGCATGGTTCCCAATACAGCCCCAAATAAAATTTTATCTCCCCGAAACCGAAACTTTGCAAAAGCGTACCCTGCCAGAGAATTAAAGAAAAGCTGCAGCACTGGTATAATAACCGCAATCAGAAAACTGTTCAGTATATTTCGGACAAAACAGGGAAAGTAAACCGGCAGGCGCTGGAAATTTTCCAGTGTAAAAAGATTGGGAATCAGACTTGGAGGATAGGTGAATATTTCCGAAACCGGCTTGAAAGCCGAAACAAGATTCCAATAGAAAGGAAACAAGGAAATTGCGGCTATTGCTCCCAGCAAAATACCAATAACCCAATTATGTATTTTTCTTTTTTTATTCATCATTTCACCTCCCTGTCTTCCCGAAACAGTTTGAACTGCAGCACGGCAAAAACCGTTGTTATTACAGCTACGATCAATGACATCGCCGCTCCATATCCATATTTCAGATTCGCAAATCCTTCTGAATAAATATAAATTGCAGAGGTCCGGCACGCACCCAAAGGCCCGCCGTTTCCTAAAGCTGCCCCAGCCTTGTTAAACAGCAAAAACGGCTCCTGAAAAATATTCCAGCCTGCAATGGTCCCGGAAAATGCCTGAAAAAGCAGTATCGGAAGCATGGACGGGAGCGTAATATAAAACTGTTTTTGAAAATATCCCGCGCCTTCCAATCTCGCATATTCATACAAAGATTGATCGATTCCCATCATACCGGCCAGCGTATACACCACGTAATACCCCATGCCTCTCCAGATAATAAGTATAATCGTGGAGATTTTTGCCCAGACAGGATCCGTAAGCCATGACACACCATTTATCCCCAAAGCATTTAAAAGGAAATTCAGAATACCGAAATTTTCGTCGAACATCAGCTGGAAGATCAGTATAACCGCTACCAAGTTCGTTACTGTTGGGAGGTAAAAGACACCGGACAGCATACCGCGCAGCCGGGGTGCCAGACTTACCATAAATGATGCGATGATAAACGCAATTACCAGTTGCACAGGAAGTGTACAAACCCAAAATATTGCCGTATTTTTCAAACTGTCCCAAAAGATAGGGTCCTTCAGGGCATCGCAATAATTTTGTAAACCTACAAATGTAAAATCTGAGCCGAACCGCACATCAAATACGGATAGCCACAGAGAATAAAGCTGAGGGAACAGCTGAAATGCAATGTATGTGAGAAAGAAGGGCGCAATAAAAAGATAGGGAACGCGGCTTTTTTTTATGCCGCTGTGTTTTTTTGCTGTACTCATATTTCTTTTCCTCGATTTGAGAGACGGACAGCAGGTGACAGGCCTGCCGTCCCAAAATTAAAATTCCTTATTCCAGTTTCAGCTTTGTTTTGATCTCTTCCTCCGCACTGCTTAAAGCGGTATCTGCGTCCATTTTTCCAAGCCACCACTGCTCATAATATCGCTGCCAGATGGAATCCGCTTCGGAAGAATCCGCAAAGAAGGGAGGAACATAGGTGGAATTGGAAAAAGCCTGTGTAGCCAGTTTCCAATATGCCTGATCCTTGGCAAAAAATTCATGCGGCTGATTTACATATTCATTTTCCAGCGCTGCATTGCTTACCACGGAAACCCCTAATTCTTTCAAACCGATTTCCAGAGAGCCTTTCTCGTCCAGCGTCCATGCTTTGCACCATTCAAAAGCGGCGTCCACATTTTTTGTCTGAGAACTGATAAAGCAGGCGGTGGAGCCGAAATTAGGGTACCTGTCTCCGCCCTCTTCTACCGCAGGAAAAGGTGTAAAATACCATTTGCCCAGAGTATCCGGAGCCTGCTGGATGAGGGTCTGTACAAACCAGGTGCCGTTTCCATAGCAGGCAACTGTTCCGTCCTTCATACTCTGATACCAGGGCGCGCTCCAGTCATCAATGGGCGCGCTGATTTTTGCGTCTCTGATCTCTTGGAGAAGGGAAAGGGCATCTTTGTAGTTCTGGGAATTGATTGCTACCTTATGATCCGAATTCAGTATCTGCGCCCCATATTGCTGGAAAATAGTCATATCCAACGGAACTCCCACCTTATTTTTCGGTGCATTGAACCACATTACCTCGCCGTTGCTTTCTTCCACCACTTTTTTGCCGGCCTCCAGCCATTTATCCCAGGTAGTCAGTTCCTCCGGGTTAATTCCGTATTTTTCCAGAACGTCATATCGGTAGAACATTCCGCCTGCCGGGCTGTTTGCAGGAATTCCCCAAATCTTTCCTTCATAGGTAACCATGTCCCATGCCACCTGAGGAAGACAATCTTTATAGGGCTCCACCAAATCTGTAATATCCCTGATAGCATTTTGAGCTACAAGCCGCGGAATATCTTCATTTCCCAGCTTGAAACCATCCGGCAGTCCATTTCCTGTTGCAGCCGCCACAGTCAATTTGGAGACTTCATCTTCTCTGGCCATAGTCTGGCCATTGACCGTAACCCCAGATGCTTCCTTTACATAGTCCTCAATTTTCTTATTAAACTCAGGCAAATCCCATCCCCATACCACTATGGTCTGACCTTCGGCCTTACGGGACATTACACTATTGTTTTCCTGAGAAGAAGCTTCTTTTGAACTGCTGTCCCCGCTCTTTTCTGACTGTACGGTATCTTTCTGCGTTTCGGCAGCTTCGGATATCACAGCAGCATTTTCCTGCGCTCCTCCTGTATCCGCTGATTCCGAACTTTTCCCTGTTGCGCCGCAGCCCACAGTCAAACCGGCTGCCAATATACATGCACATACAATCCCCAACACTTTTCTTAACATATACATACCTCCCGTTAAAATTTAAAAACTGGAAGTACAGGACTTCTTTTCCATAACTTCTATACATATTATGGTAAATATGTTAGAATACTCTCGTAGTTGATTTGTTATGGCATATCCACATCCTGTGCCAGCAGGTGTGGGTATGTTTTTTATAAGACAGTTTATTTTATTACTGCCTTCCTGTCCCTCTTCCGCACTCTGTTCTATAGTAATAAGCCACGATTCCGTGAATCCTACTCCAATTCCTCCCTTCTCTTCACAGATTTCCGAATCGTCAGTACCGGCTCCATACTAATCCTAGATATTTGATTCTTTTGAATTTTACCTTCTATTTTCTTTATCAGCAGCTCGCACGCCGTTTTCCCCATATCCCGGATAGGGGTAGACATTGTAGTCAGAGGCGGATCCAAAACAGCCCCCAAATAAACCCCCTCATAACCGGCAATAGAAAAATCCTCTGGTATCCGGCAGCCCAAACTTTTCATATCCGCCAGAAAAGCCGCCGCCACCACATCGTTGCAGATAAAAAATGCTGTAGGAACTTTATCTGAATGCAGAAGCTCCATAAGCTCAGGATTCTTCTCCTCCACCGTTCTTCCGTCAAGGGAATTATCATAAGGGATTACCATGATTTCCTCAAATCCCTGACTCGTTTCTTCCATAGCTTTCTGATACCCTCTGCATCTATTCTTTACCTCGGAGGAATTTTTCAATCCCTTATCATATATGTAAGCGATTCTTTCATGCCCCTGTTCCAAAAAATAACGTGTCATGTCATATCCGCCTTTTAGATCATCACAGGTCACGTAATCACAATCCATATCCTCAAAATATTTCGTATAAAGAACAAAAGGGATTCCCTGTTCCTTCATCTTCTTATAATTTGTACTGCTCCCGCAATGAAATACGAGATATCCATCTATTCCCATTTCCTGGTATTTACGAATAATTTCCGTTTCCAGCTTCTTATCGCCTTCCGTCAATGCAATCGTCAGGGTATACCCCTTACCCATCGCATAGTCTGTAGCTCCTTTCAGAAACTGGTTATGATAATCATCATGCATATCGCCGCCCACTATCGCAGCAATCGTATACGTCCGCCCGTTTACCAGTCCTTTGGCAATTCGGTTGGGCACGTATCCCAACGTATCCGCAATCTCCTTTATCATATTGGTAGTTTCCCTGCTGATGGAAGGATCATTACGCAACGCAAGGGACACCGTCATTTTGGACACTCCCGCCTTATTAGCGATATCAATCAGTCTGACTCTATTTCCCATTGCCATTCTCCTTTACCGGTAAAATATAAATATAAAAAAATAGCCCATGATCCCACCTATTTATCTGTTTTTCATCCACTGAACATAATCAGCTTCTTTCTGCTTCCTTTGCATAATATCAAAGGTAAAGCAAATAATAAACAAGTTTCCCGGAATCACTGGCATGTATCCGCAGCATATGATATTTTTATTTTTCTCTGTTGTAGTAATCATAATCTATTTTATCGGTAAAGTCAATACCATACAAATTTAATTTTTTTATTTTCTGTGTATATTATTTCAATGCGGGGACATACTGTTAATATCATCGGAACCCCCTCCTTTGATGATTCATAAACCAGGCGGCTCTGCCGCCGGTTTATGATTACGCAAGATAAATAATTACTTATCCTCCCATTGCGGGGAGGATTCCTCCCCTAGTTCAAAGTCCCTCCTGCAGCAGCAGTGCTGTAGGGGGGACTTTGCTTTTCCGCCGCAAAAATTCACACAGTCTTCCCTTATTATCATCTGTTCTTAACTCCATAGAATACCTCCCCAAAAATTCTTTTCCACTTCCCTATCCCTCAATATTACACTTTGTTCTTTACCATATACCTTTTCCCCACTTCTATTCCACTCCCGCTTACCGCATACCACTTCTTCATATTTTATAATAAAACCAAAGTACCGCAAGCGCAACACATAGAGAAACCAGACATCAAAGAACAATTTGTAACAGTTCAAACAGGACTGCGCATTTACTGCGCAGACCAGCGCTTCGCGCTGACCATAAGAAAGCGATCCAGGAATGCTGAAATCCATCACAAAAGGCCCTGGCCCTCCACACGAAAACATTGCTCTTTTTGTTGTATTGATATATCATAGGAGTAGAGCGTCCCACACACAGGGACCGCAAACTTGCAAAGTGAGGTATCACCTATGAAGCTTAACACAAAACGGACCATTCTGGTCGGTCTGGCCTTTCTGTCGATCAGCGCCTTCTGGCAGCTCTACGACAGCATCATCCCGCTGATTCTGAAAAACACCTTCCACATCAGCGACACCATTTCCGGCGGAATTATGGCGATTGACAATGTCCTGGCTCTTTTTATGCTTCCGTTTTTTGGAAGCCTGTCCGATAAGGTACATACGAAGCTGGGCAGACGTACGCCCTTTATCCTCTGCGGTACTGCGGCGGCGGTAATTGCCATGCTTTTCCTGCCCTTTGCGGATAATATCGGTTCCCTGGCCCTTTTTGTTGTGGCATTGTGCGTTACGCTGATTGCCATGGGCAGCTACCGTTCCCCTGCCGTTTCCCTGATGCCCGACGTTACGCCCAAGCCGCTGCGCTCCAAGGCGAATGCCATCATCAACCTGATGGGTGCGGTTGGCGGCGTGATTTCCCTGATCCTGATTTCCACGCTGGTACCCAAAAACGGCAAGCCCAATTACCTTCCCATTTTCCTGATCGTTGCACTGGTAATGGTTGCCGCGGTGCTGCTCCTTTTGTGGAAAATAAAGGAAAATCCACTGCGTGAGGAACGTGAGAAAATCGACCGTGATCTGGATATTGCAGAGGGTACGGTGGAAGAAACGCAAACCGCCAATGCTCCCATGCCTCCTGAAGTAAAAAGGAGCCTGATACTCATCCTGATTTCCGTTTCCTTCTGGTTCATGGGCTACAATGCGGTAACTACCGCTTTTTCCAAATATGCGCAGATTTACTGGGGAATCCAGGGCGGCGGCTTTGCCAACTGCCTGCTGGTTGCCACAATTGCAGCCATCTGCTCCTATATCCCTGTGGGAGCCATTGCTTCCCGCATCGGGCGTAAAAAAACGATTCTGGGCGGTATAGTGCTGCTTGCCTCCATGTTTGCCCTGGGCGCGACCGTAAAGGAATACCATGTATGGATCAACGGCCTGTTCGCCCTGGTTGGCGTGGCCTGGGCGGCCATCAATGTCAATTCCTATCCGATGGTGGTTGAAATGAGCAAGGGCAGCGATATCGGTAAATTTACCGGATTTTACTATACCTTTTCCATGGCGGCGCAGATCGTCACCCCTATTCTTTCCGGTTTCCTGCTCCAGCATGTAGGCTATCATACTTTGTTCCCTTATGCCGCGCTTTTCGTTACGGCAGCCTTCTTCACCATGCTTTTTGTGAAGCACGGCGACAGCAAGCCGATTCCGAAAAAAAGCAAGCTGGAAGCATTCGATGTAGATGATTAAAAAGCCATTGACGCAGATGATTAAGGAGATAAATGGAAATGGATAAAAAGAAGAAAACACCAAAGCAGATTGCGGCCCTTGTATGCGTGGGCCTGCTGCTCCTGCTCTATCTGGCAACGCTGGTGGTTGCATGCCTGAACTTTCCGGGTGCCGACCGCCTGTTCCAGGCCTGCCTGGTGGCAACGGTCGGGCTTCCCATCCTTTTGTGGATATATATCTGGCTGTTCGGCAAGATTAAGGAACGCAGGCAGGGTCAGGATAATTCCAACGGAAAATAAATACTGAAAAAGAAAGCCAGGCTGCTATCCCATACCGCCTGGCTTTCCTTTTTGTTTTCGGGCAGAGCCTTGCCGCTCCGCCCGTTTTTACTGCTTTTTCCTGATACCTGTAAATCTCCTGACGAATCTATTTTACCGCAAATCAGTATATGCTGTCTACACCCAGCTGCAAAAGTTCCTCCTGCGCCTGCTTCAGGCTCCGGAAAAGGATGGTATGTATGCCCAGTCCGGCTGCCGTATCCAGATTGGACTGTATATCATCCAGGAACACGCATTCTTCCGCTTTCAGGTCATACCTGCCAAGCAAAAGCCTGTAAATCGCCGGATCCGGCTTGATAACTCCGTCCCGGTAGGAAAGGATGCCGCCGTCCACATATTGAAGGAAATCCATGGCATCCTCGTTGTCCCGTTTCACCTTATCGGAAAAATTGGAGAGGACAAGCACCTGATACCCTGCGCTTTTCAGCTTCTGAATCCAGGGAATCGCATAATCAGCCCTTGTTACAATGCCATGAAGGCTGACAAAAATCTGGCGTATCTCCTTTTCCACGGTAGGATCATTGTTTATGAACCCGGCCAGCATTTCGTCATCGCTTAAAAAGCCCCTGTCAAACTCATGCCAGAACGGATTGTCCACCGTTGCCTTTCCCACCCTTTCCTCGGTTTCCGGCGGGAAACCGAAGCTGTGGATAAAATTTTTCCAGCCGAAAACCGTCAGCACGTTGCCTATGTCAAAAATAACCGTACGAATCATTCGCGTCCCTCTCTGCCTTATCTTCCCTGCGTAACAAATCCAGCACCTGCGCGCGGCTGGTTTCATGATAAAACACCTTGTATTACTCCAGCTTCTGCAGCATCCGTTTTTCCTGTTATCTGCAAAGAGCGCTCTGTCTGTAAATAATATCCTCTCTGCCGGGGCCGTTGCTCACCATAGTAATGGGATAGCCGATATGCGCTTCCACGAACTCAATATATTTTCTGCAGTTTTCAGGCAGTTCCTCATATTTCCTGATGCCCCGGATATCGCATTTCCAGCCGGGCAGCGTTTCCAGGACGGGCTTTGCTTTTTCCAGCTTCCAGGTGACCGGAAAGTCCTCCGTCACCGTGCCGTCCACCTCATATCCTGTGCACACCGGAATCTCATCCAGATAGCCCAGCACGTCAAGAACGGTAAAGGCCACGTCCGTAGTTCCCTGGAGACGGCAGCCATATCTGGAGGCCACACAGTCAAACCAGCCCATCCGGCGGGGACGTCCTGTGGTGGCGCCGTATTCTCCGCCGTCGCCGCCCCTTCGCCTGAGCTCCTCCGCTTCCTCCCCGAAAATTTCGGATACAAACGCGCCGGCGCCCACTGCGGAGGAATAAGCCTTGCATACGGTAACCACCTGCCTGATTTCATAGGGCGGAATGCCTGCGCCGATGGCGCCATAGGCGGCCAGCGTGGAGGATGAGGTTACCATGGGGTAAATTCCGTGATCCGGATCCTTCAGCGTTCCCAGCTGTCCCTCCAGGAGGATATTTTTCCCTTCTTTAATGGCTTTGTCCAGATAAGCAGAGGTATCGCATACGAAGGGAGCGATCATGTCCCTGTATTCCTGCAGGGTTGCATACAGCTCCTCCACATCCAGCAGAGGCTTGTGGTAAAGATGCTCCAGAAGCACATTTTTCGTTTCGCATACACTGGCCAGTTTTCCTTTCAGGCCTTCCTCATCAAACAGCTCGCATACCTGGAAGCCGATTTTCGCATATTTATCGGAATAAAAAGGGGCAATGCCCGACTTGGTTGAGCCGAAGGATTTTCCGCCCAGCCTTTCTTCCTCATATTGATCAAAAAGAATATGGTAAGGCATTACAATCTGCGCCCGGTCGGAAACAAGGATATTCGGCATGGGTACGTTTCTGTCCGTAATGGAATGTATTTCATTGATAAATACCGGAATGTTCAATGCAACGCCGTTTCCGATAATGCTCGTCGTATGTCTGTAAAAAACACCGGACGGAAGGGTGTGAAGCGCAAATTTGCCATAGTCATTGACAATCGTGTGTCCTGCGTTCGCACCGCCCTGGAATCGGATGATAATGTCTGCTTCCCTGGCCAGCATGTCCGTGATTTTACCTTTTCCTTCGTCGCCCCAGTTAGCGCCTACCACTGCTTTTACCATTTCTTATTCCTCCTGTTTCAAATCTGCGTCCCCGAAAGGACATCTGCCTGCCGCAGATTGGCAAAAGTGCCGCTCCACAACAAAAAAAGCGGGCTTTTACAAAACCATTTTTGTAAAAAACCCGCTTTCTGCGTCTTTTACTTTATGATTATATATTATTATTAACCATAAGTAAAATCAATATTTATTATGTAAGAAATAAGTACAGCTTATAGATTTACCTTTTTAAATCAGTCATAAAGGTTGGGAGCAACCTTGGGATCGTCCATGTTTTCAGCAGTATACCACTGGCATCCTGTATCAACATCACTTACGGGCTCGCCCTTGATGGCCTTTACACACAGCTCAACGGTTTTGTAGCCAATCTGCAGAGGATCCTGGGTAACAGCGCCTGCCAGCTTGCCTTCTCTGACTGCTGTTTTAATCAGCACGCCGGAGTCAAATGCAACGCCGACCACGTCCTTGCCCAGTTTGCCGATGTTTGCGTCACCGTTAATCAGACCTTCACCTGAGAACTGGTTGGAGCCATAGATGCAGATGGTGTCAGGCTTGTTTAACAGGTTCTGAGCGTCAACGGAAGAAAGGTCTGCACTTACGGATGCGGGAACTGCTACGTCGATGATAACATCTGCGCCGTCAACCTTGTTTGCCCATTTGTCATGGCCTTCTACGGAAACGGTCTTGCCGTCTGCTTCCAGAAGGGATTTCATCTTATCAACGAAGCCTGAGCCACGCTGTACGATGGATTCGGAGTTAGCTTCCTGGTTCATAACGCCGATTCTTACGGTGCCGGTTGCGGATGCAACTTTGTCTTTGATCAGCTTGTAGGTTTCATCAGCAGCCAGTTCGCCTGCTTTGTAGTTATCTGTTGCCGCATTGGCAACGATAGCGCCTTCGGGAGCACCGGGTACGCCGGAGTCAAAGCCGACAATCGGGATGCCTGCTTTCTGGATTTCCTTAATCGTATCCAGGCATGCTTCTGTATCAAGAGCTGCCAGGCCGATTGCGGGCGGATTGTTATTGAATGCGTTGTTCAGCATCTGTACCTGCTGTGCGATATCGGATTCGGTATCGGGTCCCTGGAAATCAATTTCCACGCCGTATTCCGCAGCAGCTTCATTTGCCCCCTGGAGCACTGCCTGCCAGAACTGATGCTGGAAGCCCTTGGATACCAGATAGATCTTTCCCGTAATTTCTGTAGAAGCCTGTGCCGTATCTGCCGCTGCTTCTGAAGAAGCAGGCTCTGCAGGCGCTTCTGATTTTGTCTCCGCGGGCGCCGGTGTGGACGCTGCAGGAGCCGTTGTGGAAGCATTGCTTCCGCAGCCTGCCAGCATGCTTGCTACCATAGCCGCACCCAATGCAATACTGAGTAATTTCTTTTTCATGTAAAACCCTCCTTTAAATTTGAAATACCCCCGGCTCTTCTTCCGCCGGTTTTGTAATCAAAAACCTTCATATCGTTCCTTTTTTGATATGACAGGCATTACAAACATTTTCTGTAACTGTCTGAAAGCTTCCTGTTTCTGCTCAGACTTTTTTCTTTTTCTGTCTGTTCATGACATCCATGAATACTGCGAACACCAGGACTACGCCGGTAACCGCCTGCTGCCAGTTGCTCTGCAGCCCTACAAAGGGAAGGCCGGTCTTCAGCACGGACATGATAAACACACCAATCAGGGTACCGGAAATGGTTCCGTAGCCGCCGCTCATGGAAGTGCCGCCGATTACCACGCCTGCGATGGCATCCAGTTCGAAGCCGCCGCCCCCTCCGGGAAGGATGGTGGAATAGATGGAGGCATAGGCCAGGCCTGCCAGGCCTGCCAGCGTGCCGCTGATGATATAGGCAAGCGTTCTCCATTTTGCAATGTTAACGCCGGAAAGCCTTGTTGCTTCACTGTTGCTGCCCAATGCCACGATATAACGGCCGGGCCGGGTCTTATTGAGCAGGATGGACGCCAGGATGGCGATAACAATCAGGAGAATAAAACCGGTGGGAATCAAAATGCCGTTCTGGTTGATTTTGAAGATATTGCGGAACCAGCCTTCCGCCTGGCTGGACTGCGGCCAAGTAACGCTCTGCGCCTTGGTAAAAATGGAACCGAGGCCTTTGGAAAGCATCATGGAACCCAGCGTTGCGATAAAGGGAGGCAGATGCATGTAGGACACCATCAGGCCGTTCAGAAGCCCGAACAGGGCGCCGATGAAGATACACACTAAAAGCCCCAGGGCCACAGGCAGATGATACTTGGTGATCAGCTGTCCGGAAATCAATGCGGAACAGGTGAGCACGGTTCCAATGGAAAGATCGATGCCGTCCGAGGTGATGGCGAAGGTTACGCCGATTGCCATCAGACCGATATAATAAGAGGCATCAAAAATGTTGACCAGCGTTGCATAGGACCGGAATGCCGGATTGATGAACCCGAATACCAGGTACAGGATAATCAGGGCCAGTAAGGCGATCAGCCTCTGCGTCCCAATGGATTTTGTAAATTTCGCAAGGGGATTTTTCTTTACGGCCCCTCCCGTATTCGTTATTTTTGCCATGTTTTTCCTCCCTCTTTACATGCCTACCGTAGCGGCCTGCATGATTACTTCCTGTGAAGCCTTCTCTATCGGAATTTCCGCTGTTTTTCTTCCCTCGCACATAACCAGGACCCTGTCGCTCATGCGCAGGATTTCCGGCAGTTCGGAAGAAATCATGATAATGGACTTGCCTGAGGTGGCCAGTTCGTTCATCAGATGATAAATCTCGCTTTTGGCCCCCACATCGATACCTCTGGTCGGTTCATCGAAAATCAGGATATCACAGTCCCTTACCAGCCACTTGGCGATAACCACTTTCTGCTGGTTCCCGCCGGAAAGGCTGAGCGTGGGCGTGGTGACTGTGGGCGTCTTGGTATTCAGACGCTCCACATAGTCCTGTGCCGTGCTTTCCTCGCCCTTCTTATCTATAAACAAACCCTTCACAAATTTTTCCAGAGAGGCCATTGTGGTGTTTTCCGCAATGGTTTTATCCAGAACCACGCCGTAACGCTTTCTGTCCTCCGACAGGTAACCGATTCCTGCCTTCACTGCGTCCTGCGGGCTGTTGATTTCCACTTTTTTGCCGTTGACGTATATATCGCCGCCCTGCTTCTTATCCGCGCCGAAAATAACCCGGGCGGTCTCCGTCCTTCCCGCTCCCATCAGCCCTGAAAATCCCAGGATTTCTCCCTTTCTCAGTTCAAAGCTGATATCCTGCACCATTTTACCGGCCTGCAGATGTTCCACCTTCAGCACCACCGGCGCATTGTCCGGGACATTGCTTACGGACTTTGGTTCCTCATAAATTGTCCGCCCCACCATCATATTGATGATATCGTCCTTGGTACAGTCCTTGCTTATCAGGGTTCCCACATACTCCCCGTCACGCATGACAGTGACTCTGTCGGTAATGATCTTGATTTCATCCATACGATGGGATATGTAAATAATGCCGATTCCTTTTTCCCTTAAATCCCTGATGATTTTAAACAGCTCATTGATTTCCGAATCCGTCAGCGCCGCCGTAGGCTCATCAAATACCAGAACTTTTACCTCTTTGGAAATTGCCTTGGCGATTTCACACATCTGCTGTTTTCCTACGGTCAGATCACCCATCACCTGGGAAGGATCGATACTGATATTCAGCTTTTCAAACAGCTTCGCCGCCTCCTCATTCATCCGCTTGTCGTCTATGATTTTACCCTTCATATACTCCCGGCCGATGAATATGTTCTGAGCCACGGTCAGCTGCTGCATCATATTCAGCTCCTGATGCACAATAGCGATTCCCGCATCCTGGGCCTCCCGTGGATGCGTGAACTCCACTTCCTTCCCTTCATATATAATCTGTCCGCTGTCCTTGGAATAAATACCGGTCAGAATTTTCATAAGCGTGGACTTGCCTGCCCCGTTTTCACCCATCAGGGCATGTACCTCGCCCCTGCGGACTTCCAGGCTGACTTTTTTCAGAGCATGAACGCCCGGAAAGGATTTATCGATATCCTTCATCGTCAGAATAACTTCCCCCACTTTTTCACCTTCCATCCCTTCTCATTAATTACTGCTTTGTTTCTCATCACTCAAGCCTATGTTTATAGTATAGTGGCATCTTCCCCAACACTAAATGTGATTTCTTACAAAAAAAGGGTAAAAATTTACTGTTCTGTAAATTTTTACCCTTTTTACACCACAAAAGCCACAAAAAAGTTCAATTTATTTGTTGATTCTTGCAACCGCTTTCATATTTTTCCCCCTCTATTCTCCTTTAAAAGGGAAAAGCATTTCCTGGTTTTCGTCCAGGTACATATTGTCACGGGTTATCAATACGGAACCGGAGTCGATTTCCCTGGGCACTTTTTCACCGTTCAGCACCTTCACGGCGGTTTCCACACCCAGATAACCCATTTTGAATGGATTTTGTATCACCATGCCCTGGAAAATTCCAGCCTCCAGCATTTTGATTTCTTCCAGGGAGCTGTCAAAGCCCACAAAACTGATTTCTCCTGCCAGGCCTTTGTCCACGATGGCGCGGGCGGCACCCACGGCGGAGTATTCATTCAGCCCCACCACCACGTCTACATCCGGATGCTTTTCCAGGACGCCCAGCATAAGCTGATAGGCCTTGTCATAGTTCGAATCACAGAAAACCACATCCGCAATTTTCCCCTGCTTCTCTCCCAACCCTTCCCGCAGGCCTTTTTCCCGTTCGATGGCCGTGGAAGAGTTTTTTACATGGGCGATTACGGCGATTTGGGAATCCGGTTTGAGGATCTCCCGCACATAAGAGCCCTGCAGCTGCCCCGCTTTGATATTGTCCGTGGAAATGATGCATTCTTCCACGTCCTCATTGATTTCCGAGTCAAGAAGGAGCAGGCGTATGCCGCTGTCCACGATCTTGCGGGCCAGCGGAGTGGTTTCCGTATAGCTGGCCGGTGTCAGGACAATGGCGTCCGGATGCTCTGAAATCGCCTGTTCGATCAGAATGTTCTGCATTTCATAATCGTCCTCAGCCTCCGGCGCACGGACGGACAGTTCCACGCCGTATTCCTGCGCCGCCGCTTTTGTCCCATCTATCAGCTGGGTCCAGAAATCGCTGTCGTCAATGATTTTGGAAATAAAAATAATGGAGTACGGCTCTTTTTTGGGTTCCTTGCGCATAAACGCCAGAAGCAAAACCACCGATACCGCCAGCAGAAGAAATATGGCCGACAGAAGTTTTTTCTTATTTATCTTCATTTGTTTCCTGCGCCTCCTCTTCCACAAACGGGATTTTTATCGTGGCTGCCGTTCCCTCGCCGGGGATGCTTTTGTAAAAAATTCCATATTCCATACCGTAATAAAGCTGGAGCCGCATCTGTACGTTGCAGATTCCTATCCCTGATTTTTCTTCCCCATTCTTTGCATCAAAGATATGATCCAGCACTTCCTGCTCCATCCCCCTGCCGTTATCATATACGGTAAGGTAAATACAGCCATCCCGGTAGGTTCCGGTTATTTTTATCAGACCCTTTCCTTCCTTATATTTGATTCCGTGATAAATGGCATTTTCCACCACCGGCTGCAACACTAGCTTGATGATCTGCTGGTTCATTATCCCCTCATCCACATCGATTTCGAATTCCATTTTGTCCTGGTAACGCATTTTCTGGATGGTCAGGTAGCTTGCGGCATAATCCACCTCACGCCTGATGGAAACAAGCTCGTCCTCATTGCTGATGCTCTGCCGCAGCAGCCTGGCCAGGGATGAGGTCATAAGCACTACCTCACTGTTCCTGCCGCCCTCCGCCATCCAGATGATGGAATCCAGCGTATTGTACAGAAAATGGGGATTGATCTGCGACTGCAGCGCCTTCAGCTCACTCAGGCGCTTCTGTTCCTGTTCGTAGATGTTCTGCTCCATCAGCTGCTGTATTTTGTATATCATTACATTGAAGGATTTTCCCAGGCCGGCGATTTCGTTATTTCCCTCCGTCTCTACCTGCGTCCCCTCAAAATTGCCGCGCTCTACCTCTTTCATGGAATTTTTCAGCCGTTCCAGCGGACGCGTAATCGCTGAGGAGAATACCACGCACAGCAGCACGGTTACCACCAGAAATCCTGCTGTGATAATAACATACAGCCGCTGTGCCTCGGAGCGCCCCTTCATAAGCTCCGCCATATCCGTTACGCCCACAATGCTCCAGCCGGTTTTCCCCGATATGGAAATGGTATAGAGCTTGCCGCCCGTCCCTTCTTTTTTCAGGAAATAGCCATCCTCACATTCTAGCACTTCATCCACCATTTCTGTTTTCAGGGAGCTGTAGATAAGCTTCTGCTTGGGATGGTAAATGATTTTGCCGTCAGGGTCAATAATATAAATATAATCTGATCCGATGTTATTGCGCTCACACAGGTCTTCCAGCGCCTTATAGTTCAAATCGATGAAAAAAACGCCCACCGTTTCCCCCGTATCCGGGTTCTCGATTCCGCGGCTCATGGTAATTACCCATTTATAATTATCCTTAATCACATTCTGCACATGGGAGGAGGTGAGCCAGGTCCCGCCCTTGTCCCTCACCTTGCCGTACCAGTCAACACTGTACAGGGGAATGTTCACATTAAGGACATCGTTTCCATCATTGATGATTCCTTTATCCTCTTCGGAAACCACGGCAATATTGGAAATATCCTTCCGTGTTTCCAGTACCGTGGAAAACTGGGTCACAATCCTCCGGTACAGGTTGGGATCTCCCGCAGATTTTTTATCCAGCAGGTAGTTCTGCACATCGCTGCTGTGAGCCACCATGGAGGATATGTTTTCCATATAATCAATGTAGGAATCAATGTCCCTGGTCACCTGCCCGGTCAGGCGGGTGGTATAATCTATGGAATTATTTAATATCGTCCGTTCCGTATAGTTCAGGGATATAATGTAAAAAAAAGTGAGCGTTGCCACTATCAAAACGGAAAACACCGCCAGCATGTTGGTTCTGATGCTGGAAAAGGGCAGCTTTATCCGGCGGCCCCCCGCTTTCTCCTGCCTTTTCATCACATCCCCCTCTTTTCCCTGGCGTACTCTGTAGGTGATTTTCCCGTAGCCTTTTTAAAGGCGGCGCTGAAATAATGAGGATCTGAAAAACCTACCTTTTCAGCGATTTCATAATTTTTCAGAGCGGTGTTTTCCAGCAGCTCTCTCGCCTTCTGCATCCGTATGCCGGTAAGCGCCTCCATGAAGGTTTCCCCTGTGACGCTTTTAAAAATGGTGCTGAAACGGCTGGTACTGATATTCAGATAAGAGCATATCGAATTCAGTCCCAGTTCGTTTTCCCCATAATGTTTTTCTATGTAATCCATGGCAAGGAGCGCATATTTCTTCCCGCCATCATTTTTCCCCGTATCCAGCATTTCCGCCGCTTTCCGGTAGTAGCCCTCCATCACGGAAAGCGCCTGTTCCAGGCTTACGGCGCTCATCATCCCTTCCAGCGCCCGTTCTTTTTCCCAGACGATGTCCTGCTCCTCCAGCTGAAAGGAACGCAGAAGCTCCGGAACCGCATCCAGCTGCTGCTGCAGATACATGTGCACCCTTTCTTTGGTCCAGCCGGCTGTGCGGACGCCTTTTTTCATTTTTTCCATAATCCGGGAAACAGCTTGGGTATCGCTGTGCTTGACGGCATCCAGGATTTCTTCCGCCGCCAGCTCCGTTTCCGTCTGTTCCCCCGTATGCTGACGGATATCCTCCATCACAAACAGGGACTCCTCCCCGAAAATATAGCGGCACTGAAGCGCTGCCAGCGCATCTTCATAGGAATGGAACAGATCCTGACGTTCTCTGATACAGCCGCCGATTCCGATATTGGTCTTCATTCCCAGGATTTCCTTCAGCCGTCCGTTGATCTCCTCCGCAATGGCCCGGCTTTCCCGGCAGAACTCCACCGGCTTATTGCTCTCCAGCAGGAGGACCGTGCGGTACTCCTTCCCCTGGAACACCTCTCCCGCGCCGTATTTTTCCACAATTTCCTGTGATACATTGTATACGACAAAGGCGATAAGGGCGCGTTCCTGTTTCTTCTTATCATCCAGGCTGTGCACATCCCTGTAGTCCTCTATCTCTATCACTGCGACCCGGAAAGCATTCCCCCAGAGGGTTATTCCCAATTCCTCCAGTTCCCTGTCATTTTCCTCCCGTGTCTTGTCTCCCATGACAAGGCTCATGAGCACATCGGAGCGCACAAGGAGGTGGTTTTTGTGATAGGTGGTGCTCAGCCTGCCGATAAGCTCTTCATTTTTCCTGCGTTCATCTATTTTTTCACCGATTTGGATCAGTACCCCGGACAGCTCCGAAGCGGTGACCGGCTTGAGCAGATATTCGGACACCTGATATTTCAGGGCCTGCTTGGCATATTCGAATTCATCATAACCGCTGAAAATGATGATCTTAATCTGCGGATATTCATGATAAAGGAATTCGCTCAGCTGGAGGCCGTCCATATATGGCATACAGATATCAGTCAGAACCACATCCACCTCATGGCCCTGCACATAGTCCCTTGCCTCCCTGCCGTCGGCGCAGACCGCAACCAGCTCATATCCCAGCTTTTCCCACGGGATATTGGCGCTTATTCCTTCTCTTGTTAAAATCTCATCATCCACCACAATCGCTTTTATCATAGTTCCCCCGGTATTCCGTCAGCCTTCCAAGTCCGCCCCATACGGACTTTTGCCTGCCTTATCTTTATCATACCGGAAAAATATGGAAGTGTCTATGAAATGTTCTTTTTTCATCTTTCCATCTGAATCAAAGACCTCGCGGCAGTCGCCAAATATCCATGCAAGCATGGCTACTTGGCTCGTTGCTCGCAGGAATAAAAGCATTTATTGACTCACAACCACTTTTTTAATCTGCAGTAAACCTTTTCCTCAATCTCTTCTGCTATAGCTCTGGCTTTATAAGGATCAAGCTTTATATCCTCAGCAACAGCCAGCAAATCCTTTATTCCCGGATTTTCCCCATTTCCATTCACTGTTGTTGCATGTTCTCCGCCAATAGAATTACTGTATGTCAAGTCATATGCTGGTGATAGAACCCATTTTTTCTGACTTTCATCATAAAGGAATGAAAAATTTTTGGAATGGTCATCTCTGTTATGCGCAAAAACATTAAAACACATAAGACGATAAAGCTGTTCCAGCTGGCTATAATCATTCGTCAATTTCAAAGTAAGCTGCATCAGAATATTATAATCCAAATTAGGAATTCTATGAGATGTTTCCAGCAATGCGCTGACAGAAACCATATGAATCCTCTTTCCCCCATTTCTGTCAAATCTTTTAGTTGCGAAGTAACCCTGACAAAGCTTACTTGGCATCAACCGGGTCTCCTCCATCCTGATGCCGCATTCTTTTGCGCAAAGAGAATACTCATATTCCTGTACCCCTATGTTTCCCTTATCATAGGAAGACGCAAACTTCACTATCCATTCTTCTCCATCAATAATATAATTTACTTTGGGTCTTGCCCCGCCGGAAGAACCGCCTAATTGAAAAAGCTCATCAAGATTTTCACTATCATTCGATTTCATAATAGCCTCGCAGCCTTTGGCCAGGTCATCCAAAGATACGTCCTTATCATCGGAGACCAGCTTATTTTCAGGGTAATAAGTTAATGCTCCCATACCGGAGGATCCCACTATTGCCAAGCGGTTCAATGCATCTACCTTTACAGGATTCATACCTTCTTTTCGCAGCATCCTGTCCACCAGCAATCTTCCCCAACCATCCGGGAGGCTGTCTGCAAACACGCCAAAGGTTCCTTCAAACGGATCAAATCCTTTGGGAGTAAAAACCCCGGACTGAAGCGGCAGAGAGACCGGGCTGACCGAAAATCCGTTTCGCAGCCAATCCGCATCGTACTCAAAGGCTGTGAGCTTATCTTTTGTAACCGCAAGCGTCCCTACTTTTCGCTTATCCATAAATACAGACAACATTTTATTATCGTTCATTTAAGACCTCCTCAATGGACGCGTAGCCTTTTTTTGTAAACAGCCCGTCAAAGTCGTTTTCATACCCCAATGCAAATGCAATTTTTATGAGCGAAGATAATGATATCTCTCCGGTACGTTCAAAACGTTTTATGGATCCCAAACTCACATCCGAATATTTCGCCAGCTGTACCTGTGTTATTTTTTTCTCCTTTCTCCTTCTGCTCATACGGCCTGCAATATCTTTACTTATTTCTCCTGGTGATCTCAAAAAATCAAAGTTATTCATAGCTAATATTTTAACCTTTTTTGTAGTTTTAATCAATAAAAGATTAAGATATTATTCTTTTTTATTATTGTTCTGTTTCTGTTCAACCGAAAACCAGTAACTGCATAAATCCAGTAAAAATTGCCTGCAGCAATGGGATTTATGCACTCTTGAATCACT
>NZ_KE992721.1:0-30112 GCF_000466465.2 Clostridium sp. KLE 1755 | reverse complement strand
CTGTGCAGTAAATGCACAGTACTGAGTGAATAATAACATTCATCATCAGCCGCGGGATGTATCTGCGGCCGGTTCCCGATCCTGGAACCGCTTCAGCTGGGCATTCAGCTTCCTGACCTTTTTATCCGCCGCAAGCCAAAGGATGCCCTCCGCAGCCAGGCAGACAGCCAAAACCATAACCATAAAGGGTAAAAGCGTATTAAAATCCGTCCCTCCCAGAAAAAATACGATGCCAACCATTATCGCTTCTATCAAAATAAGCTGTATGATTTTGCGGAGAAGCATCTGCTTCACTGTAAGCTCTTTTCTGCTGTAGAGCACGGCTGAGGGCAGAATCCCCAGAAAACCGTAGAACACCGGGAACAGAAGGGCCTCATAGCCAAACCTGGTATCCGGGGCATAGATCATCCCCATAAAGGCCATCCCCAGGTTTATGCAGGTTACCACGACAAAAAAACTGATAAACACCTGTCCCATAAATTCCTTTTTACTCATTTTGCAGCCTCGCTTTCAACGCATTTACATATTTTCTGGAAATAATGATGTCCTCGCCGTTCGTCAGCCTTGCGGAGAGCCGCCCGTTCAGGCCGGGGCGCAGGTACGAAACCCGCATCAGGTTCACCACCGCCGTTCTGGAGCAGCGGAAGAATTCCCCGGAGCAATAGTTTTCTTCAAAGGCATATAGTTTCATTTTAAGCTCGTACACATTTTTTTCCGTATAAATATACAGGCGGTTGTCCACGGCTTCCGCATAATATACGTCCGAAAGCGGTATGCAGTACATTCTGTCCGCGTCATAGCCCTCCAGCTTTTCCTGGCGCAGCTTGACGAAGCGCTCTATTTCCCGTATACTTTCCGTCACCTCATGGCATTGGATCAGGACCTGTTCTTCTTTTTCCCGGCCAATCCGTTCCACCGTTACGCGCATTGCCTGTTCCCGGATCCGCAGCTGACAGGCGCTGCCGCAGTCAGGCGAATCCTTTCCTTTTCTGATTTTTAAATGAGTCTTCCTGTACAGGCCTTACGGCATCTGTTCCGCCTGCGGTACGGTTATGCGTGGCCGCGACTGCATGCGGGCCTCAAGCGGGCCAGGGTTCGGAGGACTGCCGGAGGACTGTGCTGTTTCTGGTTTCTAATACGTTTCCTGTAGAGAAAGCGTTCCCTGTCCCTTCAGATAATAATCAAAATAATCCCTGATGATTCCGTTCATCGTGACCAGACATTCCCCCGCATCCCTCTTTCCGGTCCCAAGCAGCGCTGCCAGCGGCGGGGAAAAAAGAGGAAGATCCGTAAAATTCATATGCCCGGCATCGGTAAAATGAATCTCTCTTCCATCCTTTGCCAGTGACAAAATTACATGATTCACATATTGATCGCCGTATTTCTGCCCCTGCTCATAATGTTCGGAGGTATCGATGCATAAAAGGGGGACCGGGTAAGGCTCCGTGTTCATCTGGTATTTTCCGTCCGCAAAGCCGGTTTCCTCGCCCAGCATAGTCCCGTCCAGATCGATGATAGCCCGCACCTGCGGCCGTTCCCGTCCAGCCGTCACCGCAGCCGCGCCCCCAAGGGAATGTCCGAAAAGCCCAATATTGTCAGGATCCGTTATGGAAAAAGGAAGGGACGCACCCTCTTCTCCACAAAGCCTTGTTATCTCATCCATTACAAAGTTCAAATCATCTGTCCGCAGCCGAAGCCAGGGTCTGGTCACCCGAAAGTTTTCTTCTTCCGGCATGCCGTCTCCATTTATTCTGGAAATATCACTCATAAACTGCTTATCCACAATAATCACTTCCCCATCGTCCAGCTCTGAAAAAATTGCATGATATGGATGCTCCACGCTGCATACCACATATCCGTTGGAGGCAAGCTCGGTATAGGCCGAATAATTGCTCATCCTGTACCCGAAGGCGCCATGTGAAAACACGATCAGCGGGAAGGTTTCCCCTTCCCCGGAAACAGGATACCAAAACTGCACCGCCACCCGCCTGGACGAACCATCGGAGCAGAATTCCTCCTCCCTCGCATCATCCGTCCAGGTAAAGCTTACCGTCTCGTAAGCGTAGCCGCCGGTTACAGGCAAAGGTATCACAGGCGGGAACAAAAGGGCCGGTATCATGCAGAGGAACAAAAGCAATAGATGAACAGGAAGGGCCGACGGATGGTATTTTGCCGCCTTTCTTATTTTGCCGTCCTTCTTTTTTCCCTCAGAAAAAAAGAAGTAAGCAGATATAAGGCCGCACACAAGATAAATGCCAGGAAACAGCCAGGCTGTATCAAGGGGCAGGCCTCCAAATATGACAAGCAGCAGGAAAATCAGGATTTCTGCGGTAATAAAACCCATTTGAACCGTCGGTATCCGTTTCCTTTTGTAGAAAAAGATGCCTTCCTTCACCAACTCCGCTATAAACAAAATTGTCAGAAAAAAATAACTCATGCCACTCCTTCATTGCCGCTTCCTGTCCGGCCGACCGACTGATTTTTAATGTCTGCTGTCAGTATAGGGCAGGAAAAGCGTATCCGCAATGCGCAGGGAAGCGGAATGCAGAAATGGAGCGTGAAATGCATATTCCTATTTTAAATTGGAAGGCGCCGCTTTGTAAATTACATAACATCCACTGTTTCTATTGCCAATGTATCCAGATGTTTTAGCAGCATCTCCTTTGTAATGACGCATAGTGCCAGCCAGGAGGCTTTTTTCTTTTCATCTTTCTCGCTTATTATATGGTTTTCATGGTAAAATTTCGAAAATGCCACTGCTATCTGGTAAGCATTTTCACAGACAATATTGGGGGCTTTCTCATGAAAGGCGTTTATAAAAGCGTTGCCGCTGAGTGCAATTTTTAACAATAATTCTCTTTCACTTTCTGAATAAACTCCCTGCAGTTTTACCTTTCCGCAGTTGATGCCGGTTTTCCTGAGGATTGAATTGATACGGGCAACCGTATATAGAAGATAGACACCTGTTTTGCCCTCCGATGCCATAAATTTATCCGTATCAAAAACATAGTCCTTGGAATAGTGGTTAATTAAGTCACCGAATTTCACCGCTGCTATCCCTATTTTCTCCGCTGCGGCTTTTTTGTCCGCCTCTGGGATATTATCTGATGATTTTAATTTTTCATAGGAACAGGCTGTTACCGAATCCAGCAGCTCTGACAGCTGCATTACTCCGCCCTCCCTGGTTTTAAACGGCTTGCCGTCTTTTCCGTTTACCGTTCCAAAACACAGATGGGCAAGCTCCGTGCTTTCTGGTATCAGCTCTGCCTTCCGGGCGACACGGAATACCTGGGTAAAGTGTAAATTCTGCCTGAAATCTACGACATACCATATTTTATCCGGTCTGAAATCCTTTTCCCGCTGTATAATCGCTGCAATATCTGTCGTCACGTATCCTTCCGAGCCGTTGGATTTCACAATAATCGCAGGAGGGACCGGCGCTTTGTCATTCTCCTTCGCCACCTCCACAACCTGTGCGCCCTCGCTTTTTACAAGCAGGTTCCGGTCCGTTAACAGCTGCAGCAGCTGAGGCACATATTTGCTGGAATCACTTTCCCCATACCAGTAATCAAAGGAAACGTCCAATCTTTGAAAGTTTTTTCTGATTTCCTTTACAGATACCTCAACCATGTTACACCAGATTTTTGTATAATGTGTATCTCCTTTTTGAAGCCGGGCCGTTATCGTTCTTGCTTTTTCAAGAAAGACCTCATTTGTTTTACTTTTCCGGCTTGCGGCCGGATAGATTTCATTTAATAAATCCGTTGTAAGCGTGGGCAATGTATCTGCGTATCTTTCCTCCAGTTCCGCAAGGACCAGCCCCATCGGCAGGCCCCAATCCCCCAGATGGACATCCCCAACCGCTTTCCTGCCGGTCGCTGTAATGATTCTTTTTAAGGCTTCCCCGATGATGGTTGAACGCAGGTGGCCGACATGCAGCGGTTTGGCAACATTGGGATTTCCGTAATCAAGCACTATGGTTTCCTCAGCTTCCGCCTGAGGGATCCCCTTAAATTTGTCATGGTACATTTGTTCGGCATAGTCCGCAAGGAATTCATCCTGCACGCTTATATTGATAAAACCCGGCCGGACCACTTCTATTTTATGGATATAAATGCAGCCGGTTATCTGATTTGCAACCTCTTCCGCAATCGTCAAAGGTGCTTTCTTATACCTTTTCGCTCCGGCCAGCGCGCCGTTGCATTGAAACTGGCACAGGTCAAGCCTGTCGGAAATGCTGACCTTACCGAGTGTTTCATCATAACCGCACTTTGAAAATGCATTCATAAATACTGCTGATAACAGCTCTGTTAATAATTTCATACTTGCTCCCTTCTGCGCAGCAGAGCGTGTTTGGAAACTGCCCCTGCGCTTTCAAATGCTTCTGCAGCCCGCCGGGGCGGCACCGGACTACTTCCGGCATAAATACTGCACAGCTTCAATTATTTAGTTTTCAATTGCAATAAAAAAGCACCGACAGGCTGTGTGTGCCCGACAGTGCTTTGAAAATAAATATAATTCAACTCACTTTCTATAGGCACACAGCAAATTAAGCCTGTACCTATAAAGATACAAGCCTCATCGTCTGCGTCGAATGGAAAGTGAGAATAATTGACTCATAATTCGCTCCTTTGAAAGTTATAATGTCTATTTATAGCATGAATTATCCGGTATTGCAATTACTTTTTTATGTTTTAGTTTTTTATTCACGTTTTGTACCGGAGGCCGGGGTCTTTTTACGCAGGATATCCAGCGTATGGTGGCTTGCCCCTATCAGATCCTGTCTTTCACAGACCGCCAGATGGTATTTCATATAGATGCCAAATTGTTCATCGTTCATATTGTCTATGACAGGGCGCATATATCCGGTTGCGCCATCAGTGGCTGTCAGGCAGATCCGTTCCGCCTGTACAGATTGGTTCAGTTCCGCAATATCCTCTGTCCGCACCAGTGCAAACAGATCCTCCGGCTGCGCGGTAAAATGGAAATCCTCCGTCAGCATTCCTTTCTCCAGGCAATCGTAAATGGTTCCCCGGGCAAACAGTTCTCCCACCACGGTTGGATCATTCATGCAGTAGGCGATATACAGAATCCCGTTTTCACGGGTTACCCGTACGGCTTCCTCAAGTGCTTTCTTCCTTTCATCCTGCGTATAAAGATGATACATCGGCCCGAGAAGAAGGGTTATGTCAAACGTATTCTCCTGATAGCGGGACAAATCCAGGGCATCTCCCTGTACTGCCTGAAGTCTCATGCCATCCTCCGTTTTTGATCGCAGGATATTCAGGTTGTGTTCCAAAAGTTCCACCGCATCTACCCGGAAGCCTTCTTTCGCCAATGCAAGGGAATAGCGCCCGGTTCCGGCTCCCACCTCTAAAATACGCATTCCCTGTTCCAGAAATTTATGGATGTATTTCATTGTCGTCAGATATTCCACCAGGCCGTGCTTTGCAGCAGACAGACGGGCATCTTCCCGGTAACTGCCGTAGTACTGCTTCAGGTAACCATTTTTATCCATATATTATCGCTCCCATTTTGTATGTAATTATAATGGAACTGCGCATGGAAGTCTTTATATATAATGACAATTCTGCACTGCGTTGTCTGTCAGTCAAATAAATCTTTAAGCTCTGCCGCCACCGGTCCTACAGCTCTTTTTCCTGCCTGTTTATTTTCTTTCTTACGTTCCGATTTCCATTTCCGTTCCTCATACATATCCCGGATCCAGACTTTAACCGGGGCTTTCCACATTTCCTTTTTATTCCCCAAAAGGCTCTGCCGCCGCAGAGCCTCTTCTTATCTTATCCTTATCCTGTAAACCGCTATTACACATTAATTTCCGCTTTCACGCCCAGCAGTTCTTTATTTTCCTCAAGCACAGGCCCGATTACATCCTTCAGGAAGCTTTCCACCTGTGCCGGGGCACAGCCAATATATTTGGAAGGGTCCATGGTTTCGGCCAGTTCTTCAGCGGTAGTCATAAACATGGGTTCCTGTGCGATGAGCTCCAGCAGGTTATTGTCTTTACCCTCCGCTTTCACCCGCCTGCCGGCTTCCATGGACAGTTCCCGGATTTTTTCATGCAGCTCCTGGCGGTCGCCGCCTTTTTTCACCGCATCCATCATAATATTTTCCGTTGCCATAAAAGGCAGTTCACTCATAAGCCGTTTTTCAATGACCTTCGGATATACCACCAGGCCGTCCACCACATTCAGGCACAGATCCAGGATGCCGTCCACAGCCAGGAAGCCTTCCGGCACGCTCAGCCGCTTGTTGGCGGAATCATCCAGGGTACGTTCAAACCACTGGGTCGCAGAGGTAATCGCCGGATTGAGCGCATCCGCAATCACATAGCGGGAAAGGGACGCAATCCGTTCACTGCGCATGGGATTTCTCTTATAAGCCATGGCCGAGGAACCGATCTGGTTCTTCTCGAAAGGTTCCTCCACTTCCTTCAGATGCTGGAGAAGCCGGATGTCATTGGACATCTTGGTGGCGCTTGCCGCGATTCCCGCCAGCACGTTGAGCACTCTTGTATCTATTTTACGGGAATAGGTCTGCCCGGATACCGGATAGCAGGCCTGAAAGCCCATTTTTTCCGCAATCATGGGATCAAGTGCATTTACCTTGTCCATATCGCCGTCAAACAGCTCCAGGAAAGAGGCCTGTGTTCCCGTAGTTCCCTTGGAGCCAAGCAGCTTCATAGTGGAAAGCACATAATCCAGATCCTCCAGATCCAGGTAAAATTCCTGCATCCACAGGGTTGCGCGCTTGCCTACCGTTGTGGGCTGGGCCGGCTGGAAATGGGTGAATGCCAGGGTGGGCAGATCCTTATATTTTCCGGCAAAGGAAGCAAGCTCCGCCAGCACGTTCACAAGCTTCTTTTTCACCAGCTTCAGCGCTTCCGTCATCACAATGATATCCGTGTTGTCACCCACATAGCAGGAGGTAGCCCCCAGATGGATAATCCCCTTCGCCTTCGGGCACTGCACGCCGTAAGCATAAACATGGCTCATAACATCATGGCGCACCTCTTTTTCCCTTGCTTTGGCAACCTCATAGTTGATATCCTCCGCATGGGCCTTTAATTCTGCGATCTGCTCCTCCGTAATGGGAAGGCCCAGCTCCTTTTCCGTCTCCGCCAGGGCGATCCACAGCCTTCTCCAGGTGCGGAATTTCATATCCGGGGAAAAAATGTACTGCATTTCCCTGCTCGCATAACGCTCCGAAAGCGGGCTTACATATCTGTCCATATTATCACTCATAAACGGCAACTCCTTTATACTCAGATTGTTCCGTCAGGACAGCCTGTCCTGAAACCTTCTGCTTTTCATTTACTGAACAATTACCCTGCACATACCCTTCCCGCTGCAAAATGCCTGACCTTGCTGCCATGATTTCCCCGGGAAAGGACAGCATAACTGAAACAAGTATATCTCACCGCTTTTCAAAAATCAAGAAAACTTACACGTTCATCACACGCCCGATGAACTCACGGACCCGTGCATTAGGTGAACTGAAAAGCTCCTCCGGCGTTCCTTCCTGACAAATTACGCCCTGCTCCATAAAGATGATCCGGTCGGAAAGCTCCCTGGCAAACTGCATTTCATGGGTTACAATGATCATTGTCATATGCTCCTGCGCCAGCTGCCTGATTACCTTTAACACCTCCCCGGTCAGCTCCGGATCCAGCGCTGAGGTAGGTTCGTCAAAAAACAGGATTTTCGGCTGCAGGGCCAGCGCCCGCGCAATGGAAACACGCTGCTGCTGCCCGCCGGAAAGCTGATAGGGATAAGCATCCTTTTTATCGGACAGGCCCAGCTGGGCCAGCAGCTTTTCGGCGCGTGCCTCCGCTTCCTTCCTGGAAATGCCGTCAACCGTCATGGGCGCATCTATGATATTTTTCAGGACGCTGTAATGCGGGAACAGGTTAAAGCTCTGGAACACCAGTCCAAAATGCTTATGGATCCGCTTTAAATCCGCCCTGGAGGCATACACGCACCTGCCGTTTTCCTCATGGGCGGCCTTTTCCTCCAGAAAGGAAAGCTCCCCGCCGTCCATTTTTTCCAGCATGGTGGCGCAGCGAAGCAGCGTAGACTTTCCTGAGCCCGAAGGACCTATGATGGAAACCACCTCCCCTTCCTTTACGGTCAGGGAAATATCCTTGATAACCTCCAGTTCCCCAAAGCTTTTTTTCATATGATTTATTTCAAGAAAATTCCGGCTCATTTTGTTCCTTTTTCTCCTATCCGTGTACTCTGTGTAGAAACGGAGCCCGGAAATACCGGGGAACCGCTTCCCCTGCATTTTCCCAGGCTTCTTTTGCCTTAACCTCTGTAATAATTCAGGCGTTTTTCCACATGCTCCATCACCATGGCAACTACCAGATTGAAAATATAATAAAATACGCCGGCCGCCATCAGCGGAGCTACGGAGGCCTGGGCCGCCGCTATCTGCTTGGCGATGGTAAACATCTCCGTCACGGTAAGCACAAAGGCCAGGGAGGTATCCTTTACCAGCGTTATCATTTCATTTGTCACCGCAGGGAGCACCCGCTTAATCACCTGGGGCAGAATGATTTTTACAAAGGTCTGCGCACGGCTGTAGCCCAGAATTTTAGCCGCCTCATATTGTCCCACCGGCATGGACTCGATTCCGGAACGGTAAATCTCCGCAAAGTACGCCGCATAATTCAGCACAAAGGCCAGGATTACCGCCACCATCCGGTAGCCCTTGGATATTTTCATGCCGAACACATAATAAGGCGCAAAATACACAACAATCAGCTGCAGCATCAGCGGCGTTCCCCTCATTACCGATATGTAAATTTTCGTTATGAAACGAAGCTCCCCGATTTTGGACATCCTTCCAAAGGATAAAAACAATCCCAGCGGCAGGGAGAACAACAGGGTCAATACAAAAATCTCCGTTGTAATCAGCATACCCCCTGCGAGCTGCTGCAGCATATTTCCCAATTCCATGGCTTCCTCCACTTATCTTTCTTTCGTTTGCTTCGGGCTTTCCCAAATTCCTTAACCGGAAAAAAGCCGCTGTTGCGGCTTTCCTTCCGAATCTCTATCCGAGAATCATCAATATTTATTCACTGACTTACCGGCGGCTTCAGCCAGCTTCTGTTATTTTCCAAGGCAGATGCTGTCAAGCAGTCCGTAATCTGCGTACTTTTCTGCTATCTGCTTAAAGGTTCCGTCCTCAGCCATCTCCATCAGGGTCGCTTCAACCGTATTTTTCAGTTCCTCATTGCCCTTCTTAAAGCCGATGCCGTACTGCTCTGTGGACAGGTATTCCTTATGAGCCTCGCCGTCCAAAATCACATAGCCGCCGTCTCTGGAGGCAATCTGGTAATTGGCAACGCCGATATCAATGGCCAGGGCATCAATGGCACCCGCTTCCAGATCCATAAATGCCGTATTATAATCCGCATACTGGTTCAGCGCCGCAAAGGTATCGGCCAGCGCCTTTTCATCCCCTTCCAGGGCTGCCAACGCGGAGGAATCCTTCTGTACTCCCACTGCCTTGCCTGCCAGATCCGCTTTCGTTTCAATTCCCGCGTCCTCAGCCACTACAAATACCTGGCTGTTATCCACATAAGGCACGCTGAAGGTATACTGATCCTCCCTGCCGTTCATTGTAAATCCGTTCCAGATGCAGTCAATCGCTCCGGAATCCAGCTCCATATCCTTGGAATCCCAGTCAATAGGCTGCTTTACCAGCTCCCAGCCCTGACGCTTGCATACCTCAGCCGCCAGATCCAGATCAAATCCCACATATTCACCGCTCTCATCCTTATAACCATAAGGCGGGAATTCCGCATCGAAGCCAACAATAAACTGGCGTCCTTCTCCGTCCGCCGCCGCATCCGCACTCTGCGCCTGCGTGCTGCTTTCTTCCTCCTGTACGCTTTCCGCCGCTGTGCTTTCTGCCGCCGCGTTATCCGCTGCCGCACTGCTCTCCTGTGCCGCGCCTTCGGCCTGTCCGCTTCCTGATGTCTGTGTACCGCCGCAGCCGATCAGGCCAAACGCCATCACACCTGCCAACAGAATTGCCGCTGCCTTTTTCATAGTTCTTCCTCCTCATGCAGGAATACTGTCCCACAGCATTCCTTTACTAATTTATCGATTTAGCATACTAAATCATCACTGGCAATATCCTATCATGAGGTGATTTCCTGTGTCAAGACTGAATGTGATTTTTAATGTGATATTTTATTGAAGAAACAACATCCCGGATGGCAGATAGAGCATAATGACTTTTATGCATCAAGCTCTGCAGACAGCAATCAGATTCTGTCAAGCTTCTCCTTGATCTTCCGTTTTATCCTGAAAAATATGCGTGACGAATACTGCTCATTTTCCACCAGCAATTCGTACGCTTCCATAACACCGGCAGAGTACACAAACCCGAAGATGCCTGCCGCAAATCCAAGGAAAACAAAGGAATGAAAATCCGACCATGCAATATATCCCCTCGCTGTAAAGCCCAGAACCAAAACGCCGATAATAAACAGCACCGTACAGGGAATGGCCACGGCCACATATCTCTTTTTTCGGAAAGCATACTCCTTCGATAATTCCTTCAGGTATTCATAATCAAATAACAATGGTTCCTGCTTTAAAATCTTATATTTTGCTTCCTCTGAAAACATTGCGAATACCACCGAAATAATTCCCGCCACAACGCACAGCGCCATTCCAAGCAGCCGCCATGTTGTCCCTGCCGGAAACATTACATAAGGGATACCGGCCAATGCCCAGAACATAAAGCCTGTTCCTACATACCGGCTGACTTTTTTCTCACTGATAATATATGCCTCCGCCATTTCCCTGCTCACATAATATCCCTTTTCGTCAGCACTCTTTTCTGTTTTTGCATCTTTTAATAAGAAATCAGTTGAAACCTCAAAGATATTAGATAATTGCAAAAGCTTTTCTGTTTCCGGAAATCCCTGATTATTTTCCCATTTACTGACGGCCTGTCTGGTTGTTCCGATTTGTTCTGCCAAAGCCTCCTGAGACAATCCTTTTTCTTTCCTTAGCTTAAAAATCTTTTCACCTAAATTCATTGCATGTATACCTCCTGTGATTTGATAGCAATATGCTGCCAGATCGCGCTGCCATTTTCCATGTTTCAAGGAATGCACTTTGTCAATTTCAGGTTGCATCTATGTAATCCGATGAAAAAAGTTCGCTTTTACTTTAGTATTCACTTTTTCGGAAGCCTTTCCAGCTTATGGAAGCCTCTCATATACCGGCACACATATTCATAGGTTTCCAAAACCGCCCGTCTGCGGGCATCCTTACCCACCTGTCCGCTGGTTTTGTAAAAAAGCTGCGTATTGCAGTATAACAGCTTCATGGGATCCTTCAGGCTGTTTTCTATTGTAAAATCCTCGTTCTCCTGGTACTGCCTGATATAAGGCTCTCCCTGTTCCAGGCATCTGGTAAGGCGCTCATAGCCGTTTTCTTCCTGACCGGACAGCAGTTCCCATACACCAAACAGATACTCGTCGGCTCCCCATGGATGCGGCCTTGCGGCATCGGCCCTGTCGTCCCACAGCAGGCATTCCCTGATTGGATCCGGCGGACCTGCCAGCATCGCCTGAAATAACGCCTGGCGTTCAGGCGCGAAAAAGGCCTCCAGGCAGTCAATCTGTTCCCAGCGGGGGAATACCTCTTCGGCAAGAAAGGTAAGAATCTGGTCAAATTTCCGGTTGATGCCCTCCGTATCTGTCCCGTTCAAATCAAATTGTATGACACCCCATCCGGAGAGCATTTCCTTACGGCGTTCCCCGTGCATGACATCCCCCGGCAGATTGAGGATATGGCTGCGGATGTCGTAGAGCGGGCAGATACAATAATCTATCGCCTCGTACCCGCCTCCCCTGAAATATCCCACAAAATTCAGATAGGAGACGATACCGTTCTGTTCCTTTACAAAGGTTTTCGGGCCTGCCTTTTTCATGCCGTATGCCCTGGCAAGAGGGGCAATTTTTGCCTGCATATTTTCCTTCAGGCGAAGGTGCATGAGGCTTTTGTTTTCCTTCTGGCTATCCTGCGGTAAAATTGGGCTGGCGCTCCGGGGCGTGGCCGGAGCCTGATGAGGCAGGGCCGGGATTTGGCCGGATGGATCAGGAACCTGCGCGGACGGATCTGCAACCTGTCCCGGCGGCGTCCCCAGCCTCTTTTGCCAGTCGAAAGCCACCGGCGCCACGGGATGCTTTGCAAGAAAGGCCTCCCAGGCATCCATAACAGGTGAAATCCTCTCATAATAATCCTGCAGGCGTTTCTCCTGCCATCGTTTGAATTCCTCTTCCGCCTTTATTTTGTAATAGTCAGAGCTGTTTTCCACAGGATGTCCCTGCCTGTAAAAATAGTACAGAACTCCTTCCTGGCTGCGGCACATGGAGGCGTAATCCACCGGCCTGCCGGGTTTGATACGCAGGAAATAACCGGGGGAAAGGTGGGATTTCAGCTGCTCCGCATGAGCATCCCACCAGGCTTCCCACAGGGCAGGCTCCACCGCTCCCCGCACGGCCTGAAGAAACATATTTTCCATTTCATTGATAAAATCCATAGTCCATAACCTCCCAACGCCTGTATATGGCGCGGTAGTTCATAACCCAACCCTTTGCGGCATGATGCCTATTACCCCAGCTGCCATGCCAGGATTTTTCCTTTTGTCCTGCCAAATACAAAAAAAAACGCACGCCTCTTCGTTTATCATAACCATCCTTCTTCCGGCATCTGAAACCGCAATTACTCCCGCCACCTTTTCTTCCTTAACGAGGACCGAAAATAAATCCCACTGCATGCAGGGCATAAAAAAGCGGCATAAAACCTCAGGTTCCTTTGAAATCCCACAGAACAACGAATAGAAGCGATCCGATATGTATTAAAAATCTGTATTTAAAACGGCCTTTCTCAAAGATACCTTTCTATCCTGCATTGCTCCACAACACGTTTTCCCAATAAGGTAATGCACTGTTGCGGGCAACGGCTGATACAGCGATAGCACATAGTACACCGCTCGCCTGACTTGGCACTTCCATCCACTAAGGTTATATTTTTCATGGGGCATACCGCCGCACATTGCCCGCAGCCAATACACCTCGAACTGTCTATTTTCAATTTATCCGTATAACGCTTTGTCCGGTTATAAAAATAAAGTCTTTGGCCAAACAACCCTGCCAGATGGCAAAAAGGGCCGATACCGTCCTGTGGCGGCGTTCCTTTCTGCGTATTACATGCGGCTTCAGCAGATTTAGGCTTCAACTTTTTTTATCCAGAAAACCTATAACAGAAAAAACAAGTCCAATCATCCCAATTATAAGAGTTACCCACTCCATTCCAGATGAACAGCAATTAAATACAAGGGCAAATAATAATATAGCTATTCCTAAACCAATTTTTTTCATTTCAAAATTCTCCTTTGCTCCTTCTAACCTGTCAACTGTAAAAGCATTGTACAGCGTTCCGGCTTTCACAGGGAATGCGCGTCTGGTATCTGTCAATATACCTGAGGAGCTCCATTGCCGCATTTAATATACCTGTACTGTTTTCTAATGCTTAGTTCTGGCCCATATGGCGTATATTCCCATATGACTGACAAAGCCTGCCTGCATCCGGTTCGTTTCGCAGCACCTGTCTCTCCAACTTATTCTAATCGAGAATAAGTTCGAAATATGGTTCATCCACAAAGCCTGTATCTTCATACTGCCTGAACCCACATTGAACAAGGCCGCATTTCTTTGTCATGTTTAATGAAGCCTGATTGTCAGGGTGAACTGAAGCGTATATATATGTAGCCTTTTTGCCGGCCCTGAGCCATTCAACGTATGCTTTCAAAGCTTCTGTACCATAACCCTGATGCTGGTATTCTCCTGCAAGGTGAATAATGAGCTCAACATGAAGCGGGTCCTCCTCGTCAGGCTCTCCTCCACAAATACCTAAAAGCCTATCGTTTTTTATTACTGCAAAAATCGCATTGCCATACGTGTTATACTGCCCCCGGTTGTATTCTATAATCTCAGGAATCTGCTTTCTTGCAATTGCGCCCCCACAGAAACGCATTGTCTCTGTGCTGCCCCAAACTTTGTTGAAAAGCTCATCCAAATCCCCCTGTTCAAGCAACCGAAAGCCTAACCTTTCTGATTCAAATATCATTGTTTTCACCTGTAAATTCAAATCTAAATCAGTCTCTTTAATTTTAATTCAAAAGAAGGATATGTGACATACTCCATATAGATTGGCCTGCCCACGTACTCTAAATAGGCTTTATACCTTTCGATAATCGCCGGAGCTTCTATCAAATTCAATACTTTATCCTTTGCCACATACATGGATTCCAAATTTTCCATAGTAATGCCCTTCCTATTCTGAACATTTCAACCCTGCTCTTTTTTCCAATGCTATCGGAAAAAATTCACGTATAATTGGATACGTTAAGTTATCAGGCAGAGAATCAAAGAGTCCGATCTTCCCCATTTCACTGTAGTCCGGCAAATCGCCCAAAGTATGGATAACTGCAAAATATACCTGTCCATTCCCTTTATAGTGATAGCCATTCAATTCCGCATCTATGTAATAATCGCAGAGCGGCTCAATATCAAAATTAACCGCTCCGGTTTCTTCAAATAATTCTCTTTTTGCGGCCTCCATGGGTGTCTCGCCATTTTCTATCCAACCGCTGGGGTGCTCCCACGTATTCCGCTGTTTATGCATGCAAAACACCCATTTCCCCCTATATATCGCCATAATATCTGCGGAAAAATAATTTCCAAGTGTATTAAAAGGACGGGCATAACACTCCATAAAAACACCTCACTGTTTTTGTATTGCTCTCCATCAGAGCTTTTCTGTTTACTGCCGTCTGTCTCTGCACCTTCTTCAGGGAACTGTACAAACAGCTTTTTCTCCACAACCTGTAATTTATATTATTGTGCCAGTTTCTTCAGTCTGTCACCGGTAAGTCTATACACAGTCCAATCAGACATCGGCTCTGCATCAAGTGATAAATAAAAATCTATGCTTGGTTTATTCCAATCGAGGCAGCTCCATTCCAACCGGCCGCACTTACGCTCGACGGCAATTTCCGCAAGTTTTTTTAGAATGGCTTTTCCATATCCTTTTCCTCTGTACTCCGGTAAAACAAATAAATCCTCCAGATACAAGCCTGCCCTGCCTAAAAAGGTAGAAAAATTATGAAAAAATAGAGCAAAGCCGACTTCCTTGCCTTCAGCAACCGCAAATATCACTTCTGCCTTTTGCCTGTCAAAAATCCATTCCTCCAGCATAATTTCATCTGCGATTACCTCATCCAGCATCTTTTCATATACAGCCAGTTCTTTTATAAATCTCAATATCAGCGAAACATCTTTTCGCTGCGCATATCTGAACTTTAATCCCACACTCATAATTTTATATTCTCTCCGGTAAATTCTAATTTATATAATAGATACTATGTAAACAATGCTTGCAGATAGCAGAGAAATCACACTTCCCAACACAATTCCCTTTATGCCGCCTTTAATATGGAATAAATAATTCTTATATTCCTTATCCATATCTTCAGTCCCAGCTATTCTTAATTTTTTACTATGGCAGAATACACCAATATCAAGCACAATTACATCAAAGAGATTGACGGCAAGGAATAAGATAAACACATGTGAAAATGCTGTTTCAAATTTCTTAGCTCCTGAAAAATAGGCGACTGCCGCCAAAAGAGTAATGCACACAAATACAGCAATGAGTTTCTTCAATATATGTCCTTTTTCAGTACTTTTAACAGTATTTTTATATTCTGGCAAAGACTCTACTCTTTTTCTGATTTCTGGAGGATACGACATAATATACTTGATTGGGTTTTTATATTGTGTTGGCAGTATAATCAATGCAAAAATTATACAAGCAATCATACATTCAATTGCTAAAAGCATAGTTATTCTCCTTTACAAATTCAGTTTGTTTCGCTTTATAAGCCAGGAGTTATACGTCACTTGTACTTTCGATAAAAAGAGAGAGAAATCAATGCCAAAACCATAGGCACACAAGCATACCCAGCATTAACTTTTCCACCGTTAAAAAGAATATATCCGGCCCCGACAAATGTTAAAATTATAAATATTATGCTTAATATCAAAGCCAGCTTTTTTATCATAATCTTCTCCGCCTATCCCGATTTTATCGCTTTATACAAAGATTTACAGCTTGCCCAGGTTAATAAATTCAGAAAGCAGTTCTCTTGTATTCCTCTTCTGATGCCCTGTAATCATATTCTAATACTGTTAAGGGGATTCCAATCGCGCCGGCCTGTCTTTTTTATAAATCAATGCCTATCTCATGCATTGCAATTTTAGTTCCAGCGTTTTTATCAATTGTAAACAACGACAAAACTTCATGTTTTCCATATTTAATTGCGTAATATAGAGCCATTGCCGAATGTTTTCCACTGTTCCAGTTAAAATATGCTTTCTCCATATGTATTCTCTGCCAGACTAAATGTAAAATTGTCAGCCCCGCAAACCTGGGGCTACAACTGCATTGTTCCGGTTTTGTCAGTTCATCAAACAGTTTTCCCGTTACAAATATTTATCATATTTCCCTTGGGGAAAAGGACTCTCCAACCCCAAAACCCTTGGCCACAGACCCGTATCATCAATAACAAATCCCATGATCATCCCCATATGAGTGTGTAAATGTCTGAACTGCGCTAAAATCAACGTGAATTTGCAATACTCACAATCTACAGGATATTCTAATAATTGTTCATCTGTTAAATCTGAAACATATTCTTTTATTTTGTCTTCAATACGGTTAAAATAACAGAGTAATTGCTCCCGCGAAAGTTTTTTGAAAGACTCCATATCTAAGTTGTTTAGATTTGCTTCATGTATGTCAGGCTCTTGGAAATTCTTATCCCTTGGATTGATATACCATAAATCCAACGAGTGCAGCATATGATATATATGCTTAAAACACGGCATCTCACAATATTCCTTATTCCATAATTGATCAGGGACACAATCTATTAAATTCCTTACTTCCCACAGCGCTCTGCCTGTCTGCTCTTCAATTATTTCAACAAGCGTATTCTGTTTCATTCCTTCCCCTTCTCCCTGTTCAAATTTAACAAGTATGCCCTCGCTATTATGAATGCAAGAAATAACTTTCTATTGACTCTATTCTCTGTAAATATTTTTTCCGAAATCGTAGGCTTCCCTAAGGTGGTTCGTTTTATCAATCTGCGGTTTTCCATTCGTATCTCCGCACCCTCCGGCAAGCAGCATCCCTTTATCACGGAAACCCATATAATTGACAATCGTAAATTTGTAATAGGATACCGCCTGTTCATATGTCCAGAAAAAATCATCAGCTGATGTCATAAGTAACGCGGCATCTTTGACCGGATACCTTTCATACCGCCCTAACGGCGGATTCGGGTCTTCCTCAGCAATGCAATAAAATCTCTCAATAAATGCCTTGATTTTGGAGGACAATGTCCAAAATAATAATGGCGATGCAAAGACGATCAAATCTGCCGTCTTAATCTTAGGAACAAGCTCATTAAAACCATCCTTTTGCACGCATGGTTTACCATAGCGGCAAGCGTTGCACCCGATACAGCCTTTCACCTCGGTCTTATTCAAGGAAATCTTTTCAACTGTATGTCCGGCCTCCATTGCGCCTTGAATAAACGCATCTGCTAACTGACTGGTATTACCGTTAAAGCGTCCGCCACCCTGTACCACTAATATTTTTTTCATCACAACCTCCTCCGCAAACTTTAATTTATCAGCTGCATAGACAGGAATTCATTTACTTAGCTTAGATATAAACTCACCCAATACTTTTTCACGGTTATACGATGTCTCATAATAAGACAACCCGTATAAAATGCATTGCTGCTTTAAATAATTACTGATGCTTACAATATCTGCACACTCTCTTTGTTTTTCTTCCTGCGAATGAAAATAGGTATAATCATCCGGTGTGTCATATAGCTGTAATATTCTAAGTCTTTCTTCCGGTGTAGAATCAGATGATAAAAAATAGGCTATATCACATTTTTCATCATCAATATATGTTACATAATCTTCAGGTAATAACTGATATACATCAAAAATCACTCCGTAATCACATTCATCATATTCGCCGCTATCCATCATTGCCCTAATAAATGGAGCGATTTTTGAACTGATATGTTCCAAATTTCTCTGTGGGTCAACAGATGCTTCCGTATCAATATCAGTTTCCGGGAATACCTTTTCAATTCCAGCAATAATGGAATCCATGCTAATATGCTGATATCCCAATGTTTTTGCAACTATTTGTGAAGCTGTACTTTTTCCGGCACGAGGTACTCCGGCTAATATTATATACTTTTTCACATTCCCCTCCACATAACATGATTTCCTCACCTTCAGTTATTATTATCGCCCTTTTTATTTATTCAGGTATCGGTTCGAATTCCTTCAAGTCATCATCGGTAATTTCCCGGATTACCTTACAGGGGCTGCCTGCGGCAAAGCACATCGGGGGAATGTCTCTTGTTACAACACTTCCGGCGCCAATTACCGATCCCTTACCAACAGTCACACCGGCACAGATAACAACATTGCTTCCAATCCATACATTATCCTCAATTACCACTCTTTTACAGTACATTTCCCCACGGCTGCGCGCCATATAGTGCATTGGATGATTTGTGGTGCTCATTGTAACATTGGGCGCAATAAGAACCTTTTCCCCTATGATGATTTCATAATCATCAACCAATGTAAGATTGGAATTAATATACGTGCCGTTTCCAATCGAAACGGTTTTTCCCATCGCCAGTGTAAGCGGAGGTTCTATCCACACATTATTCCCGCAAAAAGCCAGCAATTTCTTTAGAATTTCCTCTCTTTTTTCAGTTTCCGTTGCTCTCGTCTGATTGAAATCCTGGCAAAGGCCCCTGGCGTATATTTGCTGATTCATGTTTTCGCCAGTATCAACCCATAATAAGCCTTCCGCCCTTCGCTCAGCCATTGACAGTGTAACAACATCTTTTTTCTTCATTAGTACTTCCTCCACTTTTATTGTCCGGTCTTATAAACCGGCAGTATCCTGCGAGATCCGTTTCAGCCGCTTCTTTTCCATGAACCAACCTAACATTTTCCCAACCAGTTCTGATTTTGATTCTGATTAAAGTAATTATACTGTGGATTCCCCATAAGGGCAATCTTTATATACGCAGGCCGCACAGAATTAATAAAAAGATGAAAAAAGCGCCAATCATTATTGACTGACGCTCAGGACTGTTAAATATAAAACCAGCAAAGCAAACTGTTCCGCCATACCGGGACCTGGCAATTACCCCTTTTACCAGGCAGGCATAATACTCATCTAACCTTCTATCAGACCAAAAGCAAGGCCTGCACCCAAAACAAATGAAGGCATCCCCTGAAAATGTCATTATCCAGTATTTCCATCCTACTCACAGGCCCTGTTTATGCGTTTTATCTGCCTGAGACACGCAAAAATAAATGTGAATATATCAAACTTCTCTTATCGGGAAATACATATAGTTTATTCCCACAATACTCCCGTTTGCGTCTTTCTTTGCCAATGACAACAAATCTTTCTTTATCACCTTAAACATTGTATTCCTCTTCCGTAAATTCAAATTCGAAGAAATACATCAGTTATCGGAAACCCTTATTAAATTTCTATCAATATAGCTTTTCACTGCAAGATCAATTGTTTCCAGGCAAGTATATTTAGGCTGATATTCTAAAAGCCGCTTTGTTTTTTCAATACTAAATACACCACTTCGCACAATATGATAATATGTATGTTCACATTCTTCGGAATTTCCCTCATACTTGCACCATTCCGGCCATGGAAGAAACTTAATTTTAGATTCATGACCAAAATACTCATACATATGTTTTGCAAAACCATATAATGTTATATGTGTAGCAGCTTCGGCATCAAAAGCCTCTCCAAGTGCTTGGTTTCTATGAGTAATTGCTTTGTAAAATACCTGTGCAACATCATAACCATGAACATGATGCAGGATTTCCTGTCCAAAGTTTGGAAGTGCTATTTCTTTTCCATCAGCAATATCCTGAAATACTCTCATTGAAGTATTTCCCCATGGATTAATAATCGCCCAACCAGGTCCTGATATCTGTCCAGGCATGATAATTGTAGATGGAAAGCCCTCCTTTTGATACTGTTCCTTCAAGTACATCTCACTGGCAAACTTGTCTTTTCCGTATTCATCCAATGGTTCTTTTCTCAAATCATCAGGATTAAACGGTATTGTTTCTGCCATTCCATGCGCCCAGCAAGATGAGCAATAAAGATAATGAAACAATCCTGTCCCCTCGAATCCTTCGACAATCTTCTTGGTTTCCTTAATATTGAAGTTTACCAAATCCACAATAATATCCGGTTCCATAGCCTTTAGTTTTTCAATGAATTCCGAATCATTCTCTCTATCCAATAAGACACGTTTCACCTTATGCCACGCAGGTGCATCTTCATAAGGCATTGACATTTTTCTGGTAATCGCTATTGTTTCATATCCGTTATCTACAAGCATAGGTATAAGATAAGTGCCAATATGTCCTGCTGCACCAATTACTACTACACGCATTTTATTTTCCTCCATAAATTCAAACTTTTCAGTTCGACAAACTGAAATATTTATGTATCCATATTTTCCCATAAGCCATATCTTCTCGTTAGACACAATAAACATATCCTTCTGAAATCCACTCTGGGAATATATCTTTTTGCCTGGGGTGCCATCCGTCATGTTTTGAAAATCCCGTTTGGTAAGCCAGCGAAGAAATTGACAATTCCTATCGAGTTGGAACAAGAGCGAATACGCTACGGGGTCTGATCGCTGCGGCGGGCTTTATATACCTCATTTTCCGAAACATAATTCACAATCATTTCTACTGCCTTATCAATACCTATGGAAGAATCCAGAACAAGCTGATAGTTTTTCCCATCATCCCAGCGCTTACCGGAAATATGGCGATAGTAGGCACTTCTGGCTTTGTCCGAACGGTGGATATTCCACTTGGCTTCCTCGGGTGTGTCACCATAAATTTCCATAACCCGCCTGATACGATATTTCTTCGGTGCATGGATAAATACACGAACCACATTGTCATAATCCCGAAGCACATAGCCTGCGGCTCTGCCAACGATCACACAGCTGCCGTTGTCTGCGATCTGGCAAATGATTTTCTTCTGAGCATCTATAGCGTGGCTGACTGCACCGGTGCTCAGATACAGGTCACGAAGCACCTCGGGAGAATTCTTGTGAATATCAGAAATAAACTCCGCATCCAGTCCGCTTTCGTGGGCAGCCAATGCGATCATCTCTTTGTAATAGAACGGAATGTCCAGGCACTGCGCCACCAGCTTGCCAATCTGCTTGCCAGAGGAACCGTGCTGTCTTGCTATGGTGATAATAACGCCCGGTTTGGATGGCTGTAATGCAGGAGCTGCACCGGAAACGGGAATCTCAGGTCTTCTGTTTTTAACGTAGTCCGCCTCCAGAAACTGACGATAGAATACGATGCCCGCAATACTTGTGATAATTTCCGTTACCGGGAAGGTCATCCAGAACCATGTAAGACCAAAGCGGGAAAATACATATCCCAAAGGTACAAACAGTACCACTGTACGGATAACGGTCAAGGCTGTGCTTTTCAAGCTATAGCCCACAGCCTGAAAGAATACCGGAAAAATCAGAGAAGTGACCATGGGCAGGAAGCTGATGCCGACGAAGCGGAAACCGATGCACCCAATCTCGATTACAAGAGGGTCTGATGTGAATACACTGAGCATCGGTCCGGGAATGGAAGCAAAGCACAGCGTTCCTATTGTCATCATTACAAGACCGAAACCAATCGCAGTCATCAATGTTTTTTTGCAACGGTCAATGTTTCTGGCGGCATAGTTAAAGCTGATGATCGGTACGATACAGGTCTGCATGGCATTCAGCGGAATAAAGAAAAACGTCTGCCACTTATAGTAAAGTCCCAGCGCAGTAACAGCCTGATCGGAGAAGCCCGCCAGGATAAGATTCAGGCCAAGGATATAAAAGGTATACGCAGACTGCATGAGGATGTTGGGCATTCCCAAATGGAAGATCCTTGCAATGTATCGGGGATAAACCGCTTTTGCAGGTGAAGGGCGATAACCCTTCTTCATAACAATCAGTGCGGCAACGATCTGTCCTGCAACGGTGGCAACAGCAGCTCCGGCAATGCCCATTCGGGGCAGTCCAAACATACCAAAAATCAGCAAGGGATCTAAAATAATATTCGTCACAGCACCGACGATCTGCGCAACCATCGGAGTTTTCATATCGCCGTTGGCCTGCAGAACCTTTGTCCAGATACTTTCTAAAAACAGGCCGAAGCTGAACAGGCAGACGATCCTGCCGTAAGTGATTACATCCTGAATGATCGTTTCGGATTCGGTGGACATCCTGGCATAAGCGGGCATAATGAGCCAGCAGATCAGGGCAAACAAAAACCAAAGGACTGTGGCCAACGGAGTACCCACACCAGCGTATTCATTGGCTTCCTTTTCCCGGCCTTCACCAAGCTTAGCGGCAATGATGGTGTTGATCCCAACACCTGTTCCTACTGCAAGAGCGATCATCAAAAGCTGAAGCGGATATACGATGGACAGAGCCGTTAAACCATCATCGGAAAATCTTCCGATGAACAGGCTATCAATAATGTTATACAGCGCCTGAATGAGCTGTGCAAGCATTACAGGCGGAGCCAATTTCAGAAGTATTTTACTGATTTTCTCTTTTCCGTAAAATGCAATCGTATCCATTTATTCCTGTTGTTCCTCCATAACGGTACATAATGCCTTATTATAATCCGATAAAAGCCCTGTCAGCATGGCCAGCTTTTCATCGCCGAGCAGTTCCAGCGCCCCGGTTTCCATTCCTTCCAGCGAAGCCAGCAATGGCGCGATATAGCCGGTACCCTTTTCCGACAGAACAAATGCCTTTTCACGCCCAATAGAGTGCACACTGCTGTATTCCAGCAGACCGTCCTTTCGCATTCTGGTAATGACATTGTTCATTGTCTGGCGTGGAAGTAAATAGCTGTCGCAGATTTGTTTTTGGGTACAGAACCCGAACTCTCTGATGGTATAGAGCACGAGCATCTCATGATAGCTGATCCCATGCCGGGCAGACCACTCAGAGTAGATCCCACGGGCTTTGATGATCGCCCGGTTAATGTCGTTGACAACTTTCAGTGACTCTTTGTTCATGTGTACCTCCTTCAATATAATCCCAAATGGGATTATACCACGAGTCAGAGTTTTTTCAATGGGTTTCACGGAAATGTTACAAAAAAATGCCCGCAGGATTTCTCATACGGGCATTTTTAATCAGCTATCCAATGTTTTATATCCAGTTACAGTTTTCAAATATATCTCGGGATTACCATTCAAGATAAGGTCAGAATATTCAAGAGGTGCATTACAGATCAGATAATCAAGTTCCGCTCGTTTTGATACGCACATACCTTAGGCCTCCGTCTATTTCAGCCGTTCCTGACTGTGCCCAAATCATAGCCCCTGCTATGGTTGTAAACCACCTACAAAGCACACTCAATTTGACAACTTATAGTTGTACATCCCGGAAATATGGGGGGTTAAGGTAATTCTCATTAAGCTCTATAGCTTCCGCATCATCGTATACAAAAACCAGCTTCTTTGAATTAGTCCCACACAATTTCCAAACAACTAAAATTTTCCGGAATTAATGGTATGCACGAATAAATATCTAGTTCCGAAGGATTTATTTCAATTACCCCGTCAGAACATAACCACTCGCAATTCACCAGTTTTTCCAGTTCTTCAGGCTGGATGTCCGCACATACTACGATAGAATCTCCCACATTTCACCAAGAGAAGGCCGGCCAAACTCCCATTGATTCGGGGCAATGGAATCCTCCTGCGTATTTCCCTCAAAAAATTCATCAAGGGTTAATAAAGGAAAGCGTTCTCCGTTATCTCCCAAGAGTTCTTTGAAACCCCGCAATCGTCCTCCCCTCACTGCACTACGTAATCCCGGTACTCCTCCTCCAGTTTTCCCAGAACGCCCTCCATCAGCTCCCCGCACTTTTCCTCCTCTCCCGAGAAGAAAGCGCTCTTAATCTCAGCTACCACAGACTCATTCCTGGAAGCCGTCCAGCCCTCCTTACGTTCCACCACAAGCTTTTCCAGCTCCAGGGACGCCTCATAATACTCCGGATGCTCCGTCAGGAAATTCAGATACTCCTGCTCCTTCAGATGCAGCCGCATCGCCGCCAGATAGGAAAGCAGGCTGGCGGGATCTCCTCCCAGACGGCTGGCCTGCTCAAAGGACACAGCCGCTTTTTCAAATAAGAACAGCTTGGCCTGCGCGCAGCCCATATTATGGTAAACCTTCCCCAGGAAAACAGGGGACAGTCCCTCGCCGTCATGAAGCAGCTTCTGGTATTCCTGCAGCGCCAGCACATATCGCCTGCTTTCCAGAAAATAATCCGCCCTGGCCTTCTGCTTCTCTGACAGCGTCACATCTGCGCTCACCTCCACCAAATGCTGTGTTTCCCGGATTTCCCGGTCGTCAAAATACCCTGTATACTCAAAAATTACGGTAACAAAGCTTTCCGGTTTCTCCTTATTTTTTAAAAGCATATTCAGCTTCTGTCCCAGATCCGGCAGGGCGCATTCCTTCCCTATCCAGTCAAAAAGCCCCCGGGTAAAAATATTTTCATCCAGCAGATACGCATTTTCCCGCAGGAAGAAGCACAGCTCCTCTATGGAAAAAACACGGACCCTGGACTTTTCAAAGGTGTATGGATTATCTGCCAGTCTTCCCAGACATAAATGGACCCTGCTCATGCGCCTCCGCCTCCTTTCGCTGAAATATGTTAAAATCGCTCCTGCCGTCCGCCAAGACTGAAAGTCTCCTCCCATATCTTATGGGATGCCGGGAACATTTCCCCAAAGCCCAGATCCTCCATCCGCAGCTTTACTGTATCCACATCCTCCAGAGAAACCGTCAGGCGTATCCTCGTCGTTCTCACAGGCCTCTCCGGAACCCCGTCCAGCGTTACGGTCACTTCCTTTACCTCACGCCCGGAAAGAGGCGTAATCCGCAGGGAAAACGCATGATCCTCGTTCAAAAGGAAATCACATTCCCTTTTTGCATCATACCAGTTGGTTCCCGCATCCAGCAGTGCAAAATAGGATTCCTCCCCCCTGAAGGCCGCCTCCAGCCCGATATTGGCCTTCAGCATGTCCTTGCCCAGATAAACGTAGCCGCTGCTGTTTTCACCAGGCTGCTGCTTGGCCCTTGCCCCATAGCACGCTCCCTTGCTGTACAGGTTGTTTCCCAGGAAAACACGCCTGCCGCGGCAGAGGATCGGCAGCGAACGGGTATACCAGTCACCTTCAAAACCGTCGCCTATCAGATAAACCGTATCAATGATTTTTCCCTCGCACACCTTTCCTAAAATCGCCGCAAAGACGCTGTCCATCCGCTGTTTTACAGCCTCCCGTTCAGCTTCCTCCTCCGGCAGGGCCTCTCTTGGCAGCTGCGGGTAATCATCCTCCCGTATCATCACCGTCACCGGCCTGGTATGCCGGTTTACCTCAAACATGAGCAGCTTCATATGGCTGCCAGAAAAATCGCATACCATCACATGATGCCGCCAAAGCTCCTCTGGCTGGTTGATATTATAATAGAAGAAGCTCTCCGCCCTGCTTTGGCAGGAAACCCGTTCCGGCGGCAGGGAAATCAGCGCCGCCACCCGGGACAGCACCTCCACGGTCTGCTTATCCACTTTTTCTAACGTAAAAAGGAACATGCCCGCTTTTTCCGGATTGACCGCCCCCGCAAGCAGCGAAAGGCTTCGTTTGATAAACAGGGAAAGCAAAACAGCCCCTTCGTAGCTTTCCCCGTCCACCTCCACGCTCTCGCCCGCCAGCGCTTTGGAAAGCAAGTTTTCCACAAGGATGCCGTCACCGGCAGCCGCATTTTTCAGAGCTTCCCTTCCATAGGTCCATACATCCCGATCCGTGCGCCGGCAGAGCACCGCGGGAATCATGTACTGCTCCTCGCCCATGACCTGGGTCAGTGTTTCTGGTTTATCCGCTCCCGGCATCCAGAAGCTGATCTGGGCAAACCTGTCGCTGATGTCATATCCGATAAACGCGCCTGTTCCGCTTTTCCTGTCCCCATTTCCCAGAAACATCTTCCTTCACCTGCCTTTCTTCTGCGGCAGTCCAGTTAAAATTGAACCACGGTAACAGCCCCGATGGGCTGAACCGTTACAAACCGCCGCTTTTTTTTCTGTTACTGCCCTTTTATCTGAAACAGTCCGTCAGTCATCCACTCCGTCATCAGATACTGTTCCAGAAGCTCCTGTGCCTCCGCTTCCTCTCCCATCAGGCGGGCGGAAGCGATATCGTTAATCAAGCCATACCGGCTTTCCTTCACAAAAAGGCTGCAGTCCCCCATTTTCAGCTCGCCGCTGTCCAGGATCTCCCCGCTGCCGGAATTATCCGAGATAAAATACTGCAGGCTTTCTCCTGCAAACAGCACAAAACTGGCCGTATAAATGCCTGCATACATATGCTGCAGCTCCAGGGTCCGGTAAGTCTTCTGCGACGCAGAAGGCTCGCTGCCGCCCATTCCATTTGAAACTATCCGGTAATTGATCACTGCCGGCCGCTCCCTTTGGCCCCGGAAAACTACCATGGTTTTATCCATCATGGGTTCCGCGCCTTCCAGGATATCCACATACTCCTGGAACAGAGGAAGCTTCATATTTTTGCTGATAAGCTCCTCCCCGAACTGCTTAATCAGCAAATCAACCCTTTCGCCGCGCTCGTCACGGTTTCTCGCAAAATATTCCAGAAACGCCAGGCGGCACATATCGCTTAAAGGCTCACCCCTGGCCGCCACCCTGCCGATATCAGTGATGATGTAGCGGTCCATTTTTTCCCCGTTCATCAGATACAGGCCGCTGCACCTGTGCAGGAAAGCCGCTTCCAGCTCATTTTTTCCGCCGCCCACAATATACTGCCGTAAAAGCCCGGTGCGTTCCAGCACATTTACGCCGGTATAGAGCAGCTGCACCAGCAGCCTTTCCGTCAGGTTATAGGTGTCCACCGCAAAGTTCTCCGCAGCCCTCCGGATTTCCGTCAGTTCCTTACAGCTTCCCTCATATTGCTCCACCAGGTGCTGCAGGATATGGCTGTCATATTTTTCCCGGCCGAATGCGCTGTAGCAAAGCCGGGTCATGGCCGCTTCCTGGGTGCACAGGCCGGTTTCCAGCATTCTGCTGCACAGGCGCAGCAGGATTTTGGCATCCGCACGTCCCAGCTCCATTCCCTGCAGCCAGGCGTAGGCCTTTTCATAAAAAGAACGGAGCACCAGAAATCCTGCCGCCTCATAAACATCCGACGCGTCCAAATCCTCTTTTTTCAATGTCTCCAGCAGCAGATCCAGCTCCTCCAGGTTCTCCTGTCCATAATAAAAACGCAGCAGCGCCATGCGTATCGCCCGGGCAAAGGCCGGGATAACGTGCTCATCCTCCGCAAGCAGCCGGAACCTGGACGCATTTTTTTCCGTAATCCGTATTTTTCCCTTGCTGCTCTCACAGCAGAACAGATTAAAGCCCAGGGAATTTTCCACAAAGGGCTCCAAAGCGCCCGCGCACCGGGCCGGATACATCAGCCGGTCGAGTACAAAGGGCCTTCCGGCGGCATAACGGTTATGGGCTTCATCCTCCAGAAGGATCTCATAATCCTTATCATAAACCGCCACATAGGCTCTGCCATCCTCCACCGGATAGGCCTGCTCGCCCCGCAGCCGGGTATGGATGACCACCGCCTGCCGGATATCCGATCCCTCGCAGTCCAGCTGCTGCATGAAAAGAAGGGGCGCCACCGCCTGGCAGTTATCCCTGGTCAGCATTTTTTCATCCAGGACGGTCTGATACAGATACGCCAGATGCCGGTTGATACGGCCTTTATAGAGCTGCTGCAGCACGAAGCGGTCTATCTGGCTCTTGTAGGCCAGGTACAGCTCCGGGAACTCTTCCCTGTGCTTTTGCAGATAGGCATACAGGTAGGCGCAGTGTTCATAATCCAGATTGCTCTGGTAAGCAAAATACATGAGTACAATGCGGGGGATTTCCACTTCCTTATTCAAATCCACCGACATCATATAATATTCATACAGCCTGGTAACCCTCAGCTCCTGCTCCACGCCCCTGCGGTACCACAGGTAATATTCCGGGCCGCTTTTATTTCCCTTAATCAGCAGGGAACAGATGGCGGCAAGCAGCTGCGGATCACTTTTTTTCTCATAGCAGGCCTTCAAAATCCCGAACAGGCACTCCTTATAATATTTTTCCTTTCCTGCAAGATAGACCAGATGCCCCACCAAATCCTCGGAAAGGATTCCGTTCCTGGCGCCGAAATGCAGAAGCTGCAGTTCATAGGTATCCAGCTTCATCATCAGGGTTGGGCTGAAATTCGCCAGGTGCAGAGCCTCCAGATACAACACGGGGCTCGTCCCGCTGCGCCGGAACTGTTCCTCCAGAAACAGCCATTTCTGGGAAACGCTTCTCCCCAGGGGCGCCAGCATAAACAGCAGAAGCCAGGCAATCCGCCAGTTATCCCGGTATACCCGGTAAAAATCCTCCACCTGTATGGTAACCTCTGCGGTAAAAGCCTCATCCCTGTGATACAGGCTGCTCAGATATAGATAATAACAGTAAAGCTCCGGCGCTTCATCGTCCAGGGTGATATCCAGATGTTCCAGAATCCGTCCCGCATCGTCAAAGCGTTCCTCCGTAATCAGAAGATGCGCCTGATAAAGCCGCACCGCAGGATTCTTATCATCCAGCCGCTTCATCCGCTCCACCACCTCAGCGGTCTGCGCCCTCCACAGCACTGCATTCATCCGCTTCATTTTATAATCCTGATAAAGCCGTACCAGCTCCACCGTCAGACGCTTCATCTCCTGCCGGCGCCCGGTTCTCGCCACACGATGCTCCGCCCTTTTGATAATGGTAACGGATGCATACTGTGTTCCATAGGCATGTCTTAAAATGATCCTTCCGAAATTCTTTCCTTCATGCAGCGCCTCCTGATTGACAAACAAAGGCAGGCTGCACTGGTTTCCCAGGAAATCCTCCTCCCGCAGGATTTTTTTCTCCGTGGAAAGAAAACCCCCTTCCGTTTCCACCTCCAGATAGGTACAGCCCCAGCCGTTTTTTACAATCTGAAGCGTCTCCCCTCCCTGCCCCTGAAGGTTTGCCACCACGATTTCCGTCCGTGGAAGCACATATTCCACCGGCTGCTTCTTATGCACGGAAATGAGAAATTCCTCCACGTTATGCACATTTCCCGGATCTCTGGAAAGACCTTTGTACAGATTTCGGTATTTCCGGTCCTGCCCGCCCAGAACCCGCAGGAAATCAGGTGAATAAAACAGCTTCACTGCCTCCTCCCAGCTATTTCTCGCCAGGTTCGTAAACTGGAACAGATTGCCCAGCTCGCCCTCTGAGCTGACCAGCTCCTTATGTACCACCACCGCCTGAAACGGCACCTCATACTCACCCCGGTTGGACACGATCAGGAATCTTCCCCTGCGCTCCTCCCCCTCCCGCATCCCGCGGCTGTCAAACCGGTACTCTATATTTTCCACAGAGCCCGAAAAAAAAGAAGTCAGGCACTCCATACGCTCTTCGTCACAGGAAACGTACCCTTCCGTCACCTGTCCGGGTTCCCCGGTTACCGTAAAGAAGCCTTCCCTCACTTCATCCTTTTCCAGGGCCAGACCCACTTCCTGACATGAGAGCTCCAAAGAACCGCCTGTTTCTTCCCAATCCTCTGTTGATATCCGCGCAAAAAGCTCCTTCAAAGTTCTCACCTCCTCGTCTGTTTTTATTCAACTATAGCTAAAACACGTTGCATAGGCCTGTATATATTCTTATAGTATAATGCCACAGTGTTTCATAAAAAAATTGTAACTGTTCAGTACCCCTCACAGTTAC
>NZ_KE992720.1:0-646 GCF_000466465.2 Clostridium sp. KLE 1755 | reverse complement strand
TCATCGCCCCATGATAGCACTTTATTGGCTTTCTTACTGATTATTTCTCCTTTCTCATTAAGTTCCTTGGATTCAATAGATTGATTGATTCTAGGCATGCCTTCCTCCTTTGTCATCATTGTTTTAAGTAGTAATTCTACTCAATTATAAAGTAGCTATTTAAAAAAGTCAATTCTTTTATCCTACTCTAAAAATAAGTAGTTTGATACATCTAAACAGAGTAGTTTATATAATTCAAACAGAGGGCGTTTCTACTCTAAACAGAGTAGTTTCAAAAAACGCTGAAAAGCTTGATATATAAGGTCAAAATGGCATTTTTTGCATAAAAAAGTTCTCTGTAGTCTTATATGGCCTTTTTTTACCTTGCTGAAGGTATGCCTCCGGCGGTCCAGGGCGTTGCCCCGGAACCCTACCAGGGACCAGCCCCTGGACCCAGATAAGGGGGCCAGCCCCCTGTGACCCCCGTCCTCGCCGGAAGGCAGAAGGGCAGGGAGCCTGCCCCTGCAGGTAATAGGATATGGGATGCATAGACTGTCAAGGGACGCTCCTTATCCTCCTCCCTGCGGTCGTGCGGTACCGCTTAAGCCCTTGACAGTCGCTAAGGGTATTCCAGATAGCCTAAGGGTCTAAAAATGGATTCTGGGGC
>NZ_KE992719.1:6418-56921 GCF_000466465.2 Clostridium sp. KLE 1755 | reverse complement strand
GGAAGTTTTCGGGGCTGGGGCGGGGGGCTGTTTCCCATGGTCGGACGCAAAAATGGGGTATTTCTAACCGCAGCGATTTTCCTGTTGCTGTCAGACGGCGCAGAACTCCTCACTGCGTTCGTCAGACAGCGTCGTCTAAACAGACAGCAACAGGAAAATCGCTACGGTAAGAAATATCACCATTTTTGTGTGACTCCCTTGGGAAACAGCCCCCCGCCCCAGCCCCGAAAACTTCCGCCCCGGTGCGTACGGCCGCCCCTCTCCATTCGCTTCCCATTCAGGCTATGAAGGGCTTTAGGAAGGGATTAAGAGATAGAGATGAATATAAAAAACAATTTGATGAGTTGTAAGTGGTTAATTGTTTGCGATTTTGGCTTTTATCAGGGCGGATAATATTTATCAGTTGGTGGGTTGTGGGTTGATTTTGGGGGGAATGTCAATTATTATGGAGGGTGGTGTTTGTTGGGGGATTCTTTTTTCAGGAGGGATGTTGGTATGAATCAGGAGAAATTGTTTCGGTCTACGGGCTCGTATATTGCGGGGACGGGGTTGATTGAGAGTGTGAATGTGGCGGTGGCTTTGGAGAAGCCTTTATTGATTAAGGGGGAACCGGGGACAGGGAAGACGGTGTTGGCGCAGGCGGTGGCTGAGGCTTTGGGGATGGATTTGATTGTCTGGAATATTAAGTCTACTACCAGGGCTCAGGATGGGCTTTATAGCTATGATACGGTTAAAAGGTTGTATGACAGTCAGTTCGGGGAGGCCGGGGTAAGCGATATTTCAAGGTATATCCGGCTGGGTAAGCTGGGGGAGGCGTTTTCGCATGAAAATCAGGTGGTTTTGCTGATTGATGAGATCGATAAGGCCGATTTGGAGTTTCCTAATGATCTGCTTTGGGAGCTGGATCGGATGGAGTTTTATATTCCGGAAACCGGAGTGACCGTGCGGGCGAAGCATAGGCCGGTTGTTATTATTACTTCTAATGCGGAGAAGGAGCTGCCGGATGCTTTTTTGCGGCGGTGTATTTTTCATTATATTGATTTTCCGGACAGGGAGCTTCTTGAGGAAATCGTAAGGACGCATTTCCCTGAGGTGGAGGATAAACTGCTGGGTGCGGCGGTTTCGGCGTTTGAAGAAATCCGTTCCATACGGAATTTGCGTAAAAAGCCCGGTACCTCGGAGCTGCTGGATTGGGTGAATGCACTGCAGCTTGGCGGGATTTCCGGGGAAGTCCTTGAGAAAGAGCTGCCGTTTCCAGGGGTGTTGTTGAAAAAGGATGAGGATTTGGATGCTTTGAAAAAGCATCGTTTTCTGTAAGGAGCGGGGTTATGTTTGAGGCCTTTTTTGTGGTTTTGAAGGGGAAGGGAATCGCGGTTACTCCCGGGGAGTGGCTTTCTTTACAGGAGGCGCTTGATAAGGGGCTGTGCGGCTGCAGCCTTTCTGATTTTTATATGCTTTCCCGGATGCTTCTTGTAAAAAGGGAGACGGATTATGATAGGTTTGACCTGGCTTTCGGGGAATTTTTCCAGGGGATTGAAAAGGGGACGGCGCTTTCTTCCCGGCTTCTGGAATGGCTGGACAAGCCTGAAATTAATGATCTGCTTCAGGAAAAAAGAAGCGAGGGCGCGTTTTCTTTGGAACGCAGGGAGGAAAGCGCGGAGGAAACGGAGGCCCTTCTGGAAAAGAGGCTGAAGGAGCAGACCAGCGAGCACAATGGCGGAAGTTACTGGGTGGGAACTATGGGCCGTTCTTCTTTCGGGAATACCGGCGCCAGCGTGGGCGGTATCCGGGTGGGTGGCAAATCGGGGCATCAGTCGGCTTTTGCCGTCATGGGCGAGCGTAAATATAAAGATTTCCGGGATGACAGGATCATTGACAATCGTCAGTTCCAGCAGGCGCTGCGGCGGCTGCGGCAGTATTCCTCGAGGCAGGATCTTCCCCGAACCGATCTGGATGTGGAGGGAACGATAGATAAAACCTGCCAGAATGGCGGTTTTCTTCAGGTTGTTATGGAAAAACCGCGTAAAAATGCAATAAAGCTGCTGCTTCTCATGGATTCCGGCGGTACGATGCTGCCTTATTCGCAGCTGATGAATGAGCTGTTTCAGGCGGTGAGCAGGTCCAATCATTTTAAGGAAACGCATTTTTACTATTTCCATAATTGTATATATGGGAAGGTTTACCAGTCCCCTGTTTGTGATTATGGCGACTGGATTGATACGGAATGGCTGGTTCGGAACCTGAAAAGCGATACCCGTGTGGTGATTGTGGGTGATGCCGCCATGGCTCCGGAGGAGCTTTATTCGCCTTCGGGCAACTACCGCGGTCCCAATGACGGGCTTCCCGGTATCGGCTGGCTGGAGCTTATGAAGGAGCATTTCCGGAAAAGCGTGTGGCTGAATCCTAAAATGGCGCAGGGGAACGCGCCCTGGAGGGAATCCGAAACTGCGGTTAAGGGAATATTTCCCATGTTTCCCATGACTGTAAAAGGATTGAAAGAGGCCATGGAGGAACTGATGCAGGGATAGCCTGCAATGCTGCAGCAGCCCGGAGATCCGAGCTGTTACAGTTGGTTCGCTTCATGGCCTTTTTGTTACTTTCCTTCGGTCGGCACAGTAAATGGGCAGGCCTGACCGAGTATTACTGATTCTATTCCTTTATCCAATAACTGGAACAGTCGCTGGTGCGATCCAGGAAACCGTATTCAATCATAAGTCTGCGGATGTAAGGGAAATCGTCGTTGATTCTTTTCAGAATGCGGTTTACTTCTGTTTCCGTGTATTTTGTACCCGGTTTGAAATTTTCTGCTATTTTACGAAGTATCACTACTTTTCGCTTCTCTCTGGCCGGGATTTCCTTTAAATGTCCGTTTTCATCAAAAAAAGTCCCCAGAATCTGCGTTCTTTCTTCCTCAGTAATCACGTACCTGTCATCCACCATGGAGGCTGTCCGGTGCGGTTCGCAAAGCTTCTCACCGGGATCGTTTTCCTCTGTGGGCACGGATTCTTTCATAAGCTCCATTATCGCAAGGAATACTCTGGCCTGCCGTTCCTTTTCCCGCAGCTTGAAGCGGTGGTTCCTCACCGTTGACTGGGCAATCTTCTGTCTGGCGGCTATCTCCTTATCGCTTAAGCCCTCTGCCATCGCTGCCAGGATGGCGCTTTGTATTTCCGAAACGCCTGCAAGGCCGGAATTTAAGAGGAAATGGAGCATGGATCCATGTTCTTTTTCAAGATGCAGCTTCATCCTTTTTCCCGCATCAAAATATCTTCCCTCAAAAGGGAAAATTTCCCCCTTCTCATAGGTTTCACCGCAAATGAGACATTTCATTTCTTTATCGTTTTCCCGGCAGCCTTTTTTCAGTTCTTCCGTATCGGCGCTGAAAAAAAGTTCGTTTCTGCTTTCCATATTGTCGTAAGCCATATTTTTCTTCCTCCCTTGGTGATACTATATTTTGTTTGTGTCCCAGCTGGTTGTTCCGGCATTCTGTAAACTGCGGGGCTTTATACATATACTGCATATACTGCGTGAATCAACATAAATTTTTTCGTCCTTTCACTGGCATTTCCGCACTGTCATTTATCCCGGCCTACTACTAACCTGCTATTTATTATTATGATTGCCCATGCATGAATTATACTATCATAAATTAATTATGTCTATATATAAATAGATATTTGTTATATTTGTTTGCAATAATTTTCAATTATAGTATACTGAAACTGTTCAGCACCTTCACAGTTACTGCCAAAATCCATCCCAAGCCGCCTTCAGCGATAGATTCTGACATTCCTGAGTCACTTTCTTACAACCAGCCCTTCACGCTGGCCTGTACAGCGGAAATTAAAAACCTGATTACCTGGCATGAGCCTCCTCTCCTAAACCTGGCATGAGCCTCCTCTCCTAAACCTGCCAAAAACTACAAGGGCCGCAAAATCAACATTTCAGATGATTTTGCGGCCCCTGCCTGTAATATTCTAATACTGTGCGGCATTACAATTCTCTTGTACTGCCGATTTCAAGTAGATTGCCCTCCGGGTCGGCAACATAAAAGTTGCGAATACCAAAAGGATAGGTGATAGGTTCTCCTGTCGGAAACTGTACATTCAACTTTGACAGCCGCTCATATTCCGCATCCACATCAGCAAAACTTGGTAACCAAAGGGCGATTTCAAATGTCTGATTGATCCCCTTAGGCGGGATATAGTTCTCCCCGATTGCCTTAACAAATTCCTTCCTGCTGTACAGCCAAAAGGATAATTCACCCCCAGCTGTTTCAAATTCAGCAAAATCCCCTCCATCCCACTGCGTTTGAAGGCCCAGCGTATCCCTGTAAAATCGAACCATAATATCCATGTCGCCCGCGAGTATACACGACCCTATCCTAACATGACTTCCATCCACTGACATGCTCCCCTTCCTTATTGTGCGTATTATCCGCCAACACATTCTGTGCCGCTGACAGCGAACTAACCTGTGTATTTTCCTCCGGGGTATTCTCCACGGTATTCTGTTCTGTGTCCTCTGTATTCTGCACAATATCCTCTACAATGTTCTGCACAGTTTTTTGTACAGCGCCTCCCACAATGTTCTGGACTATTTTCTGTGCGGCATCTCCCACGAATTTATGCACGGCTTTCTGCGGTGTATCCTGTACAGCATCCTGGGCCGTATTCTGCAGCGTATCCTGCACGGCATCCTGGGCCTCCTGCATTTCCGTTTCCGTTCCCTTTTCCTTTTCCACTTCCGCATTCGGATCGATCAGCCTGCCTGTGCAAACCGGCTGCACGGTTCGTTCCACCAGAATATGAAAAACATCTATTCCGCCGCTTTCTTTTATGGTATTCAGCAGGAAGCCCATTTTCCCGCCGATATCCGTCAGAGAGTCCAGGCCTTCCATAATCACTTCTTTTCCTGGTGTCTCATCCCAGTGGGCCTCCAGCGTATCCCCATCAAAATACAGCTTTACCTTCCGTCTGCAGGCCTCCTCCAGGAATGCAAAATCTATTTTCAGCACCATCCTGCCGTCCTCATCCGTGGAAAATTCCCCCTTGACGCCAAGGCGGTAAATGTCCCCATGGAAGGATACGTTGGCGGCCGCCGCCTTCACAAAGCCGATTTCCAGCGAAATTTCCTCTTCGCCCTCAAACAGGTGGATAAACAGCCTGTTTCCTGCGGCGGTAAAACCGATTTTCCCAATTCCGTCGGTAAAATTATTATGAAACACCTGCATCATCAACGGCATAAGGCCCACATGCTTTTCTTCCATTTCATAGGTTTTGCCGTCCAGATAATGGATTCTGTTCTGCCGCAGCGTGCTACGGATGTAAACAGCCTTCCGCTTTTCCCAGCCGCCCTTTTCAATGACCGGAAGGCCGGTCCGCCTCCCCTCCATTTCTTCAATTACATGCTGCAGCATGATCTGGCTGCGCAGATCGTCAGGAAGCCTGGAAGGCGGATTATAGTCACCTTCAAAATATTTTTTGACAATGCCCAGCAGCACGCAGTTCTGGAACAGCTCCTTGCTTCCCGCATTGGTCACTACCACCATGTTCAGATCACGGTAAGCGAGCACATCCTGCCCCAGCATGCCGTTATAGTTAAAAGAGCCTTCCCTGCCGCCCATCCACATCTGATAGCCATAACCGTAGCTGCTCATTTCCGAAGGCGTTTCCATATGCAGGGTGCTGGAGGTCCTTACCCATTCCTCCGGGACGAGCTGCTCACCCTTCCAGTTTCCGTTCTGCAGGTACAGCATTCCCAGCTTGGCTGCATCCTCCGGGCAGATAAAAAGCCCCCAGCCGCCCTTGGTAATGCCCTTGGGACAGGTTTCCCAGAAAATCCTGCGTATGCCCATCGGTTCCCATAATCTGGGCCGCAGGTACTCCATCAGGCTTTCCCCGGTAATTTCCGTAATCATTGCGGAAAGCATATAAGTGTTCATGCTGTTATATTCAAAATCGCGTCCCGGCACGCCTGCCAGCCCTGATTCCAGATAGCCTCTCACCCAGTCGTTCCCGGACACAATTCCCGTTTCATTAAAGCTGACGCAGCTGGTCATATCCAGCAGGTTTTCCACGGTGACATCCTTCAGCCGGAAAATATTGAACAGATTTTTCCTGGTATGGAATACATCAATCACCTTATCGCCAAGCTTCAGCTTTCCCTCCGCAATCAGCATGCCAATGGCCATGCCTGTAATGCTTTTGCACATGGAATAGCTTGCATGCCACATCCCCGCAGGATAAGGGGCAAATCCGCATTCACAGATGACTTTCCCATTGCGCACCAGCATAATCTGGTGAATATCAATGCTCTCATGAAGCGCCAGATCCTTTAAAAAGGCTGCAATACGGGCGGAGGATATCCCCTGCGTTTCGGGAATCGCCCTTTCCAGGGGCTGTTCCGCTTCTTCCCGCCCCGGAAAGCCCTCTCCAAAGGGAAATGCCGGCTTCTGCGGGAAAAAATCCACCTTTCCCACATTCCCGGTTTTCCTCGCTATCATGTTCCAAATCAGTTCCGCTACTGCCAATTCCGTTTTTGCCATATGCGATACTCCTCTTAATTCAACACAACAAACATCCCCAGATTTCCTCTTCTGCCATTGCTGGCCCTGTGGGAAAAAAGATAGGTTGGATTGCAGCAGGTACAGACATCCGTCACACTGATATGCTCCGGGCTGATTCCCGCAGACAGGCAGATCGCCTCATTGGCCTTCCACAAATCCAGCTGATATTTTTTATTTCCCTTTTCTTCAAGAATCTCCCTGATGCCCACTCCCGTTTTCCGCATAATATCTTCTGCAAAAAGCGCCTGAAAGACCTCTGCCACATCTTTGCTGACCTCATAGCAGTCCCGGCAGATAGACGGGCCAATCCCTGCCAGGATGTCCTCCGGACGGCTTCCGAAGGCCTCCTGCATGGCCTCCACCGTTTTCCTTCCCATACAGCCGGCAGTTCCCTTCCAGCCCGAATGGGAAAGCCCCACCGCCTTCTTTACCGGGTCCACAAACAAGAGGGGAACGCAATCCGCATAAAAGGTGGAAAGCACAATCCCCGGCTCATCCGTTATCATGCCGTCCACATCCGCATAATCCCTGGGACGCAGAATTCCTTTTCCCCTGTCCGCCCCGGTTACATGGCGGATATTGGTGGTATGCGTCTGATCGGAAAAAACAAAATCTTCCATACCACAGCCCAGCGCCTCCGCGATCCTGCGGTAATTTTCATCCACATTTTCCTTCCTGTCCCCTCTGGAATAGCTTACGTTCATGGACCACAGCTCCCCTTCGCTCACGCCGCCCAGCCTTGTACTCATCAGATGCCTTACCACACCTGTTTTTTCTATTTCAGGAAAGAACAAAAACTCTGCGCCGCCTTTTACTGTCTGCGCCATCACCGGCACAGGCCTGTTCTTTCTCCTAATTGCCGTCACATTTTCCAAACCGGTCACCTTCCTTTCCGCCGCCGGCAGCGCTCCGGTCCATTCCCGGATATTAAAGCCGCCTTTAATATGGCCTGATATAATCAAAAGCATTCTGATACCAGTTCACGCTCTCACCACATATTGCAACCACGTCAAACCGTACCGGAATGCTTTCTCCCAGCCTCTTATAATAGAGGTAATAATCCGCCACACGGCATATTTTCTTTTGTTTTCCAATTCCCACTGCCTCCGCCGGATAACCGGCGTCGCAAGTCCTTCTGTATTTCACTTCAAAAAAAACAAGATATTCCCCGTCCCAGCCGATCAGATCCACTTCTCCCTGGCGGCATCGGAAATTCTTTTCCGCCAGCCGTATCCCTTTTTTCTGCAGATATACGCCGGCGGCCTCTTCATAGGATTCCCCGATTTTTCTTCTATTCATTGGAGCCTTCCATAAAATTTTTAATAAAGCTTCTTCTGTGAATCGGCGTGGGGCCAAGCTGCTTCAGTGCTTCAATATGGGCCGCCGCGCCGTAGCCCTTGTTGGCTGCAAAGCCGTACCCCGGAAAAACGCTGTCATACTGCACCATCAGCCTGTCTCTTGTCACCTTGGCAATGATGCTGGCAGCCGCGATGGATACGCTTTTGGCATCCCCTTTGATGATGGGCACCTGCCTGATATTCACGCCGGGAATCGTCACCGCATCATTCAACAGGATATCCGGCTTTACGGCCAGCTTTCCTATCGCCTCACGCATGGCCTCATAAGTCGCCTGAAGAATATTGATTTCATCAATCCTCGCAGGCGAGGCATAACCGATTCCCGTGGCAACCGCCTCCCTCATAATAACCTCATAAAGCTCTTCCCGCTTCCTGGCACTCAGCTGTTTGGAATCATTCAGATACAATATCCCGCAATCCCGGGGCAGAATCACGGCGCCTGCCACAACCGGGCCTGCCAGCGGGCCTCTTCCCACTTCGTCGATACCGCAGACAAAGCCGGCGCTTTCATATTTTCTTTCATACTGCTGCAGCGCCCTGGTGCGTTCTTTCTCTTTTTCCAGGGCTTCCAGCCGCTTCTTTGCCCTGGCAATTTCCGCCTGGACACCGCTTCTTTCATCCGCGCTATAGGCTTCCATCAGCCGCGGAAGGTCTTCCGGGGAGCAGCTGTTAAACTGATCCTTTATCTCCTGTATTTTCATCGTCAGTCACCTTTTTTACGGCCTGCGCCTATTGATGCTTCAGCACGCCGAACTTGTTTAACGGCCATATCCTCACCCAGGCCTTACCGATAATGTTGCTGCGCCGGATGTTCCCCACGCTTGGATCCCGGCTGTCCGAGCTGTTGTTCCGGTTATCACCCATGACAAAATATTCATCATCCCCCAATGTAATGGGTTCCACCGCAAGTCCCGGGAAGTTGATCTTCTCTTTGCCGTAATCCTCTTCCAGTATCTCGCCGTTAATGTAAATGTTGCCCTCCAAATCAATCTGCACCGTTTCCCCGGGAAGGCCGATGACTCTCTTTACATAGTAAGTATTCTCTTTGTATTGAAAGGGGAAAACGATGATATCAAAACGTTTCGGTTCTGAAAAACGGTAGGATATCTTATCCAGTATCAGCTGATCGTTATTGCTCAAGGTCGGCTCCATGGAGCTTCCGCTCACCGAGGTTCTCTGTCCCACAAAGGTTATCAGCAGATAGGTTCCAAGAAGAACCGCCAGAATATAAAGTATTGTACTGATAATTTCCTTTACCACATTTTTCATTTTATTGTGCTCCAATCATTTATTCTCGGGAATATTTGAAAATCACTTCTCAGACATTCCCTGTTCCGGGTCTTTCCAGAGAAATTCTTCCCAGTCTCCCGCTTCTGAAATCATCCGTTACAAGCTGGGCCGCCCTGCTTAAATCCGGCTCGCCGCCCTTTTTGTAGCATTTGCGCTTTTCGGCCGCCGCTTCCAGCACCTGGACCGGAGTTTCCCCTCCGGCAAGCGAATACCTCTCCTGAAGAAGGGATGGATACCATTCCTGAAGATAGGCAATCAGGTCTATGGCCAGTTCGTCCATAATGATGATTTCATCGTTCATGGAGCCTATAAATGCAAGTTTCATGCCAACGCTCTGGTCTTCAAACTTCGGCCAGAGAATTCCGGGTGTATCCAGAAGCTCCAGCCCCTTATTCAGCCTGATCCACTGCTTTCCTTTGGTTACGCCGGGCTTGTTGCCCGTTTTGGTACACGCCTTTCCGGCAAAGGAATTGATAAAGGTGGATTTCCCCACATTGGGGATTCCCGCTACCATGGCTCTCACCGGGCGGTTCAGGATTCCCCGCCTTCTGTCCCTCTCTATCTTCTCCTTACACACCTCCTGTACGGCTCCCTGAATGGCCTTCAGCCCCTGTCCGGTCTGCGCGTTGATTTCCAGGGCCTTAATCCCTTTTTCCTGAAACCAGGCCGTCCAGGCCCTGTTACATGCCGGATCCGCCAAATCCGATTTATTAAGAAGCACCAGCCTGGCCTTGTTCCGTCCCAGCTCATCAATATCCGGATTGCGGCTGCTCTGCGGTATTCTGGCATCCACCAGCTCAATAATCAGGTCTATCAGCTTAATATCTTCCTGCATGGCGCGCCTGGCTTTTGTCATATGCCCGGGATACCATTGATAATTCATATATACTTTCCCATACCTTTCCGATTTGGAAGCCAGGTGGCGGCATCTCCAAATCCGTTCCTGAATTTTTTTTAAGTTATCATGCCTTAACTGTTACGGATTCTTTTCAATATCCTGCTTTTCCGCCCGGCAGTACGTCCTATTTCACAAGCCCCATATTGCTGCCTCCACCCGCCATCTTAAACCAGGCTTTTCCCACGATATCATCTCTGGAAACCGGGCCGATATTGCCGGAGCGGCTGTCTTCACTGCTGTTGCAGTTATCCCCCATAACAAAATATTCATCATTTCCCAGCTTGATCTCATGCTCCGCAATTCCCGCGTCCGCTATCAGGTCATAGGTGTCATCCTCCACCGCCTTTCCATTTACATAGAGGATTCCCTCCCTGATCTGTACGGTTTCACCCGGCCCGGCCACAACGCGCTTTACATAATAGTGGGTGTTCTGATTGCCGTTGGGAAGAAAAACCACCACGTCTCCGGGCCTGGGATTGGCAAGCTTGTAAGCAAACCTGTTTATCAGGATTCCCTGCCCGTTATAAAGCGCCGGTTCCATGGATACCCCGATCACACTGGTTCTGATTCCCACAAAATAAACGATGACAAAGGCAAGAAAAGCGGCAATTAAAATTCCTGCCACATAGCTCAATATCTCGTGGACAATGGTCGTGCTTATTTTTTTCCTTCTTCTGTAGAAGCTTAATCCTTTGGTTCTTCTCATTTGTTCTTCCTATATAGAATGCTGTAAAAAGCCGTTTTCACTCCGGTTGGCAGCAATATAATGCCTTCCCGGTTACGCCTGCTTTTTCCTATCATTTGCTAAACGACGCTTACATTCTATCACGAAAGGGGCGAACCTTGCAAGCATCTCCGTCTTGCCTGCTGGTCACAAAAGAAACGGTGTTAATGTCCAGGAAGCAGAACCGCTGCATCAACAATATAAAAAGAGACAGCCACCACAGCGGCTGCCCCTCATACCGTATCCGATTATTTAACCAGTTCTTTAACTTTGGCCTTCTTACCTACCCTGTCTCTCAGGTAGTTCAGTTTGGCTCTTCTTACTTTACCTTTTCTTACCAGCTCAACCTTCTCTACATTGGGAGAGTGCAGCGGCCATGTCTTCTCAACGCCGATGCCGTTGGAGCTCTTTCTTACGGTAAAGGTAGCTCTGTTGCTGCCGCCCTGCTTTTTCAGGACAACACCTTCAAATACCTGGACTCTTTCACGGTTACCTTCTTTGATTTTACCATAAACTCTTACGGTATCACCAACGGAAAATTCCGGAACCTCCTGCTTCAGCTGTTCCTCTTCAATTGCCTTAATAATGTCGTTCATTGCTCTTCCTCCTGATTTCCTGGATGTTCTTAATACATTTACCTGTAACAGAGGACCATCTCATTATCGCAACGTTTATAATATACCATATCATTCCTGTAAACGCAAGTAAAAATTATGATATCCAGTAGACCTTTTCCCTGCCGATGCGCAGCTTCAGCTTTTCCTGGAGGCGCACGGACGCCTCGTTGTCGGTAAATACCTGGCAGAAGGGGACCCAGCCGCGCTCCAGCATCCTGTTTATCAGATGTTTTTCCAGCGCCTCGCCGATTCCCCGCCTGCGGAATTCTTCCGCTACCTCTAACATTCCCATGCTTCCTTCCGCATGAATTCCGGCAAATCCGGCCAGCCTTCCTTCAAGAAAGACCCCATACATCATTCCGGTGCTGATCCTCTCCTCCAGATAAGCCCTGTCATGAACCGTATGGTACTGTCCGTAAACGCTTTCCAGCCAGGAAAGATCCAACGGCCTGATATCATACGCCGCAGCTTCTTCCCATGGCGTTTTCCTGGTATAAACCGCCTGTACGCAGGAATTGATCACGCTGCAGCCAAATCTTCTGCAAAGGCTGTCCTTAAGGAAATCCTGATGCGCCACATACAGGCCGTTTTTCAGGCCGCGCGGGATCAGGGAAATCAGCCTTTCCCCCATATCCTCATCCGCTGCGGACAGCATATAGGCACCGCTGGGAATATTCCTGACAAGGACGCCGTCCTCTGCGCCGTAAAGCAGCTCGCCCTGTCCTCTGCGGATAACCTCAAGCATATCCATATGGGAGAGCTTCCTTTTCTGCAGATAGCCGAGAGCCCGGCCTTTTCCCGCATAAAGCTCATACAAATCAGGCCTGCGCTCCCTGGTCCGCGCTTCCGACTGCTCCAGCCGCCAGCGTTCCACTTTTGCATGGTCCCCACAAAGAAGCACCTCAGGAACCTCTGCGCCCTGCCAGACCTCCGGTCTTGTATACTGGGGATATTCCAGAAGATTATCATGGAAGGATTCAAATTCCGCTGATTCTTCATTCTTAAGCACACCTGGGACCAGACGGGAAACGGCGTCAATCATGACCATGGCCGGCAGCTCTCCTCCTGTCAGCACATAGTCGCCGATGGACACATAGTCCGTCACAACAGCCTGCAGCACCCGTTCATCAATCCCTTCATAATGGCCGCAAAGGAAGACAAGATCCTGCTCCTGCGCCAGTTCCTGCGCCATCTGCTGGTTAAATACCTTTCCCTGGGGCGTAACGTAAATCACACGTGGGGACTTTCCGCCGCGGGAAATTATTTTTTCTTCCACCGATTTAAACGCATCAAAAACAGGCTGGGCCTGCATCAGCATGCCGGCCCCTCCTCCATAGGGATAATCGTCCACTTTTTTATGCTTATTTTTGGTGAAATCCCGGATATTTACCGCTTCCAGGCCAATATGCCCGTTCTGTGCGGCACGCCCCAGAATGCTGGTATTCAGCCCGCCTGTAACCATCTCCGGGAAAAGCGTGAGTATATGGAAATTCATACCTGCTCCCATCCGCCGCCTGCATGCAGCCTGTTTTACTGTAAATCCAGAAGCCCTTCCAGAAGATGGACCCTCATTACGGCATTTTCCACATCCACATCCAGAATGCATTCCTTAATGGCCGGAATCAGAACAGTGCCTCCCTCATCCAGTGCCACCTCATAAACATCATTCGCCCCTGTGGTTATAACATCCCGAAGCGTTCCCAAAGGGGAACCATCCTCGTTTACCACCTTCATATCGATAAGGTCTGCAATAAAAAACTCGTCCTTTTTCAGCCGGACCGCATTGTCCCTGGTCACATACAGGCTGGCCTTCCGGTATTTTTCCACCTGTTCAATATCGTCCAGCCCTTTGAATTTCAGTATTACAAACTGTTTGAAATATTTAACACTTTCGATTTCCAGATCCACGGACACTTTACCGTTATCCAGAATCACTTTCTTCAGCCTCCGGAACCGTCCCGGGTCATCCGTCGTAGGGTAAACCTTTACCTCACCCTTCAGGCCATGAGTTGCCGTAATGATTCCTACCTGCAGTTTCTGTTCCATTCTTCTCCTCCAAACGAACAGGATTTACGCCTCCGGCACAATAACCGTTCCTGCGCAAACCAGGTTTTGCTCAGCAAAAAGCTGCTTCCGTAAAGGGAGCAGCCTTTTCGTTTCAGATGATTTCTACATCCACATGTTTTTTATCTCCCAGTGCTGCCGCTTTCACAACCGCACGGATTGCTTTGGCGATACGGCCCTGCTTGCCGATTACCTTGCCCATGTCGGACGGTGCAACGTGAAGCTCAATCGTCGTTATTTTTCCGCTTTCCTTTTCCGTAACGACTACTTCCTCCGGGTTGTCAACAAGTGCTTTTGCAATCACTTCAACCAGTTCTTTCATTACTTTTCCTCCATTCCGCCGCAGGCGTCAACCCGGGTACCGGTAAATGGCGCCGATACCCTCTTCTTTGCCAAGAGGTCTTATTTCTCAATTCCTGCTGCTTTGAAGATTTTGCTTACTACTTCAGTGGGCTGTGCACCATTGTTCAGCCATTTCTTTGCCAGTTCTTCATTTACCTTGAACTCACTGGGATTTTTGTTAGGATCATAGATTCCGATTTCCTCGATGAATCTTCCGTCTCTGGGAGATCTGGAATCTGCCACGATAATTCTGTAAAAAGGAGCCTTCTTCTGTCCCATTCTTCTTAATCTGATTTTTACTGCCATTTTTTCTTACCTCCAAGAATCTTTTGCTTTGTTTGCTTTAATTTATTAAAAAGGAAGTTTAAACTTACCCTTTTTGCCTCCGAAGCCTCCCATCATGCCGGGAAGCTGCTTCATCATTTTCTGGCTCTGCTCAAACTGCTTGATGAAGCGGTTTACAATACTGATATCCACACCCGCGCCTCTTGCAATCCTGTGCTTCCTGCTGGGATTTAAGAGCTTGGGGTTCCGGCGTTCGGCCGGTGTCATGGAAAGGACAATGGCCTCCATATGGGCCAGCTGCTTTTCATCCACCATGGATTCGATCTCCGCACTCTTGCCGCCGATGCCGGGCATCATGCTGAGAATGCTGGACAGGCCGCCCATGTTGCGCATCTGCTTCATGCTTTCCAGGTAATCTTCAAAATCGAATTTTCCCTTCTTCATGCGCGACGCCATTTCTTTTTCCTTATCGGCGTCGATATTCATATTGGCCTGGGCCTTATCTATTAAGGAAAGGACATCGCCCATGCCAAGGATCCGGCCGGCCATTCTGTCCGGATAAAACTGCTCCAAATCGGAAAGCTTCTCACCCATACCCACATAAAGGATGGGCTTTCCGGTCACCGCCTTGATGGAAAGCGCTGCGCCGCCACGGGTATCGCCATCCATTTTGGAAAGGATTACGCCGTCCACGCCTACCTTCTCATCAAACTCCTTCGCCACATTCACGGCATCCTGTCCGGTCATGGCATCCACCACCAGAAGCGTCTGGTGCACGGTGATGTTTTCTTTGATCTCCTGAAGCTCCTGCATCATCTCTTCATCAATGTGAAGACGGCCCGCCGTATCGATGATGACTACATTATTTCCATTTTTCTGTGCATGCTCCATGCCAGCCTTTGCAATGTCCAGAGGCTTGTTTTTGGTTCCCATGGAAAAAGCATCCACATTCTGCTTCTTAGCGTTGATTTCCAACTGCTCAATCGCGGCCGGCCTGTAAATATCACAGGCAACCAGCAGCGGTTTCTTTCCCTTCAGCTTGAATTTACCGGCCAGCTTTGCCGCGGTCGTCGTCTTGCCGGCACCCTGAAGGCCGCACATCATGATGACGGTGGTTGACTTGCCGGGCTGCATGGCGATTTCCGTAGTTTCCGAACCCATCAGGGCGGTCATTTCCTCATTTACGATTTTGATGACCATCTGACCTGGGTTCAGGCCGTTCATAACATCGGCGCCGATGGCGCGTGCCTCCACGGATTTCACAAACTGCTTTACCACGCGGAAATTAACGTCCGCTTCCAGCAGCGCCATCTTGACCTCCTTCAAGGCTGTTTTCACATCCTCTTCCGTCAGACGGCCTTTTCCTCTCAGGTTCTTGAATACATTCTGGAGTTTATCTGTTAAGCTTTCAAATGCCATAAACACTGTTTCCTTTGCTGATGTGTAACTGTCTGGTTACATCACAGTCACAGAATAAATTACATTTCTGCCAGAATCTCATCCGCCAGCTTCCTGATCTTTTCATCCGGCGTCAGCTGTTTGATCTCTTCCAGCTTTTCTGTGATAATCCTGAACTTTTCCATCAGGTGCAGCCTGCTTTCGTAATCCTCCAGCGTCTTGTCGCACCTCTTTATCAAATCGTGAACACCCTGTCTGCTGATTCCCGCTTCCTGGGCAATCTCGCTTAAGGACATGTCATTCATTACCGCATCTTCATATATCCGGCGCTGGTGCTCATTGAGCAGCTCGCCGTAAAAATCATATAACAGACCCTGTTCCACTATCTTTTCCATTGCCTTATCACCCTGTGCCTGTTATCTGCTGCCCGGCTCTCTCCGGAAGCTATGAAGGTTCTCATCAGCTGCTGCGCCCGGATAACCGCAGTTGTAATCTTACTATAAAAGGAAGAAGGTGTCAAGTATTTTTTCTTGACACCTTCTTTTTTTCCTTAACATCTTATTTTTCCTGAATATCTGCATTTTTCTGCAGTACCAATCCCGCCAGCTGTCAGTCAGGCAGCGCCATCCGCCTCATTATCCTGTCCCCGTTCTCACGAAGCCATTTTTTCCGAAGCTTATAATCCGGCAGCACTCTTTCCACTTCCTTCCAGAACCGTTCCGAATGGTTCATTTCCAGGCGGTGGCAAAGCTCGTGGACCACTACGTAATCAATCACCTCCGGCGGCATAAGCATGAGAAGACAGTTAAAATTCAGGTTTCCCTTGCTGCTGCAGCTTCCCCAACGGGACTTCTGGTTGCGTATCGTTATCCTTCCATAGCTTACTTTTACCAAAGGCGCATAATAAGCGGTTCTCTGCGGAATATACTTAAGCGCCTCCCCGGCAAGCTTTCTGATTTCTTCTGTTGTGAGGCGTTCCTCAGGCTGCAGTGCTTCGTTCCTCTGTCTTTCCTTTATCTGCTTTATATGTTTTGTGATCCAGGAAGATTTTTCTTCCACAAATCTGCGGATTTCCGAATCAGGCATCCTGTATGGCGCGCGGACCGTAATATCGAGCTTCTCATCTATCTGCAGACAGACCGTTCTGCGGCCGCTTCTGACTACCCTTATTTTCAATTCTTCCTGTTCCGCTGCTGCTTTTTCATATCCTCTCTGTAAACAATAATCCATTTTCTTCTTTAACATCCTTTAAATTTTCTCGCTGAAAATATTCTTATACCCTTCCCCGTAAATCTCCGTGGCGCTGGAAACAATCATGAAAGCGAGAGGATCCTCCTCCTTCACGATCTCCTCAGCTTTGGGGGACATGGTATTACGCATAACGCACATAATCACCTTTTTTGGACTGTTGCTGTAGGCGCCCTTACCTTCCAGATAGGTTACGCCGATATCCAGCTCCTCCAGAATCCTTGCGGTGATTTTTTCCGAACTGTCACTGATAATATAGATAAGCTTCGCCTCATCCCTGCCATAAAGTACCGCGTCAAACATAATGCTGCACACCACAACGGCCAGGATAGCATACATAATGGTATCAAAATCCCCGAATACCAGGAGGGAGGCGGATACAATCAGGATATCCGTCAGGAAGAACAGCCTTCCTGTTTTAAGATGTTTATACTTAAGCCGAAGGAATTTAACAATAATATCCGTCCCTCCTGTAGTCGCTCCGGCTTTGAAAACGATCCCCAGCCCGATGGCCATGAGAATCCCCCCTGCCAGGGCGGCCAGCAGCGGCTGTGAGGTGAGTGCCCCGAACCGGGCAAAAAAATTGGTAAACACGGCACACATCAAAGTAGCGTAAATGGTGGAAATGATAAACCTTAAGCCGAACTTCCACAATCCCGCTATCAGTATCGGGATATTTATCAGCAGCATGCCGGTACCGGTGGGAAGTCCGGACAGACGGTTTATGATCACCGCAATACCTGTGACGCCTCCGGGCGCCAGGTTGTTGGGATCCAGAAACAGACTGATGCTCACGCCATAAATACAGGCCGCCGCCGTAATCATGACGTAATCATAAATCCACCTTTTCACCGATTTCTTTTCCACAAACTTTTCTGTCATAAAAAACCTCCCTTTCCATAATCCCACAGTCAGCACCCCGCCGCAGGCAACGGGCATCAACTCTAAAACGCCGTGCCTGCCACGGTAAATCCCTATTAAAAAAACCGCATAATTAACTTACGCGGTTTAATCAGCATCTAAAAGCCTACGGCTGCTTTCGACACATCTTTCATATCAACATTCTCTCCAGAGCCGGCGGAAGCCAAACCTCCGCCGGCAGGCGCAGTAAACCTGGTTTACTGCGATATATTTCCCGCAGCAGTCACCGGATGGATTTATCCCCGGCCTGCTTCCTTCGGAAATGAACCGCCATTGTCCATTTTCTGCAATATGGCGCTTAAATATTCGTTCTGACCAGTTTCGGCTGATAACCTTCTTTCTCCAAAGCGGCCAGAATCTGATTTTTATGATCCGTCCCAAAGGCTTCCAGAGTAATTCGCAGCTCCACAGCCGCGCTGCGGTTGATGGATACAAACTGGTTATGCTCCAGCTTGATAACATTTCCGTTTTCCTCTGCAATCACAGCCGCCACGCGGGAAAGCTCGCCCGGTTTGTCAGGAAGCAGAACGGAAACGGTAAAAATACGATCCCTGAAAATCAGTCCGTGCTGCACCACGGAGGACATGGTAATTACATCCATGTTGCCGCCGCTTAAAATGGAAACCACTTTTTTATTCTTTACGTTCAGGTGCTTGAGCGCCGCAACGGTAAGCAGTCCGGAATTTTCCACCACCATCTTGTGGTTTTCCACCATATCAAGGAATGCTGTTACCAGTTCCTCATCGCCCACGGTTATGATTTCATCAATATTCTGCTGTATGTAAGGGAAGATGATGCTTCCGGGCGTTTTTACGGCCGTACCGTCGGCAATGGTATTGACCTTGTCAAGCGTCACTACTTTTCCCTGCTCCAGGGACGCCTGCATACAGTTGGCCCCTGCAGGTTCCACGCCAACCACATGAATCTTGGGGTTGAGAAGCTTTGCCAGCGTGGAAACGCCTGTGGCAAGTCCACCGCCGCCGATGGGCACGAGAATATAGTCAACCAGGGGCAGCTCCTTGAAAATTTCCATCATTATGGTTCCCTGGCCGGTGGCAACTACCGGATCATCAAAGGGATGGATAAAGGTATATCCGTATTCCTCCGCCAGTTCGTAGGCCTTTGCGCAGGCTTCATCATATACGTCCCCGTAAAGAACAACCTCCGCGCCATAGCCCTTGGTGCGGTTTACCTTCATCAAAGGAGTCGTGGTCGGCATTACAATCACCGCCTTGCAGCCATAGGCCTTCGCCGCATAGGCCACTCCCTGCGCATGATTGCCGGCGGAGGCTGTAATCAGTCCTTTGCTTCGTTCCTCCTCCGTCAGGGTGCTTATTTTATAATAAGCGCCGCGAAGCTTGTACGCGCCGGTCAGCTGCATGTTCTCCGGCTTAAAATAGACCTTGTTTCCCGACTGGTTGCTGAAATATTCACTGAATACCAGCTTAGTCTCCTGTGTTACTTTTTTTACCACCTCGGAAGCCTCTTCAAACTTCTCCAGGGTGAGCATTTTGTTTTCTTCCATGTTTACTCCCATCTGCGCACTTTGGCGCGTACAATTCAGTCCGGAAGCATTGGTTTTCTTCCAGACATGCCCTGCCTTTTTATTCTTCTTCCGTCTTTACATCAAACAGAGCATTGACGAACTGCTCCGGATCGAATTTCTGCAGGTCTTCCATATCCTCTCCCACGCCGATATATTTCACCGGCACATTCAGCTCCGACTGGATTGCCACCGCAATCCCGCCTTTCGCCGTACCGTCCATCTTTGTAAGGATAATACCGGTCAGGTCGGCTACCTCGCCGAATTCCCTTGCCTGTGCAAGGGCGTTCTGCCCTGTGGTTCCATCCAGGACCACCAGGTTTTCCCGATGGGCATCCGGAAATTCCCGGTCTATGATCCGGTTCATTTTCTTCAGCTCTTCCATCAGGTTCTTTTTATTATGAAGCCTTCCGGCGGTATCGCACAGAAGCACATCCACATGCCTGGCCTTTGCTGCATTCACCGCATCAAAGACCACGCTGGCGGGATCCGAGCCTTCCGCCCCGCCGATCATATCAACGCCCGCCCGGTTGGCCCAGCCCGCAAGCTGTTCCCCTGCGGCAGCGCGGAAAGTATCCGCTGCGGCAATCAGTACCTTCCTGCCCTCTTCCTTGAGCATGCCCGCCAGCTTGCCCACAGAGGTGGTCTTTCCCACGCCGTTTACGCCGATTACCAGAATCACCGACTGCTTCTTTTCAAAGTCATAGGCGGTTTCCCCCACCTGCATCTGCTCCTTTATGCTGTCGATGAGCAGCTGCTTGCAGGCGGAGGGCTCCTTGATATGCTGTTCCTTCACCTGCTGCTTCAGGCGATCCAGAATATTGGAGGTGGCATTTACGCCGATATCCCCCATAATCAGGATTTCTTCCAGTTCTTCATAAAATTCATCGTCAATCGCCGAAAAGCCGCTGAATACGGAGTCGATTCCATGCACAATATTATTTCTTGTTTTATTCAGGCCCTCTTTCAGCCGGGCAAAAAAGCCCTTCTTTTCTTCGCTCATAGCTACCTCCTACTGATTAGCCGCAGCATCTCAAACCATCCTGCTGTTACGATTAGTTTTCCAAATCCCTGTCTATCAGGCTTACGCTTACCAGCGTGGAAACACCCTTTTCCTGCATGGTGATACCATAGAGCCTGTCGGCCTTTTCCATGGTTCCTCTTCGGTGTGTAATAACAATAAACTGCGTGGACTTCGTCAGCTTATGTAAATAATTGGCGAACCGGCCTACGTTGCTGTCGTCCAGCGCCGCCTCGATTTCATCCAGCAGGCAGAACGGCGAAGGCTTCAGGTTCTGAATGGCAAACAGGAGGGAAATCGCAGTCAGCGCTTTTTCACCGCCGGAAAGCTGCATCATATTCTGCAGCTTCTTTCCCGGCGGCTGGGCGATGATTCTGATTCCCGCTTCCAGAATATCCTCATCCTCCATCAGCTCCAGGGTTCCCTTTCCGCCGCCGAAAAGCTCTTTGAACACTTTGTCGAATTCCTGGCCGATCTGGGCGAATTTTTCCTTAAACTGCCTGCGCATCGCTTCATCCAGCTCCAGGATAATCTTTTTCAGGGCTTCCTCCGCCTGCACCAGATCATCATGCTGGGTTTTCAGGAAGTTATAACGTTCCATCAGGTTTTTATAATCCTCGATGGCGTTTACGTTTACATCCCCCAGCTTTCTTATCTGCTCCTTCAGGGAAGCGATTTCCTTTTTCATGCCTGCCAGATCCTGCAGGCCTTCCTTTTTAAGCGCTGCAGCGCTGCTCAAGGTAATTTCATACTCATCCCACATGTAGTTGATCTGGGCTTCCACAGCCTCCTCCAGCTTTTCACGCTGGGCGTTCAGCCGGTATACTTCCTTATCCAGCCCTGACAGTCTGTCCGACAGGCTTTCCCTGTCCGCAAAAAAGTTTTTCTGCCGTCCGCTTAAGGCTTCTTTTCTTTCCATGTCGGCCTTCAGCTTCTCTTCGCCGTCGGTCTGGGTGCTCAGGGAATCCGCTATGGTCTGCTGCAGCCGGCGGATATCCTCTTCCCTCCGGGTGATATTCACAAGGTTTGTTTCCATTCCCTCCAGGATTTCTTCCAGCTCAGCGGCAAACCGGCTGATTTCGCCTTCAATACGATCCAGGTTGGTCTGTTCAAAACCCTGCTTCTGCCTGATTTTTTCCACTTCCAGATCCCATTCGGCCACACGGGAGCTGTGAAGGCTTTCCTCGCCCCTTTGCCCCTCCAGCAGCTTCTGCGCCTCGCCGATTCTGGCATCCACATCCTTTTCCAGCATTTCGGAGGCTTCCAGCTGTCTGAGGATTTCATCTTTTCCGTTTTTGATCTCTTCTATCTGGGCGGCAATTTCCTTCTGCTCGGTCTGCAGATCTCCATATCCCTGTTCCGTCTGTTCTTTTTTCTCTCTGGCGGCCGCCACATTCATCCGGGCCGTATTCTGATGGATAAATTCCTCCTGAAGGGAGGCCTTTACCTGCTCCAGATCCATGCGCAGCTGGTTTCTCCGCTTTTTTGTTTGTTCAATGGAATCCAGCAGCCTGTCAATAGCCATCAGGGTTTCTCTGACCTTTTTCCCAAGCTCCTCCATTTCCCTGCGGCGTCCCAGCAGATTGCTGCTGTTCTTATAGGCACCGCCGCTGATGGAACCGCCGGGATTAAAAAGCTCGCCCTCCAGCGTCACCATCCGCAGGCTGTATTTGTATTTTCTTGCAATCCTGACCGCATTGTCCACGTTGTCAACTACAACGATTCTTCCCAGAAGGGAGGCCGCAACATCGCGGTAGCGCTCCTGCGTCGTCACCAGGGAGTCCGCAAGACCCAGGACACCGGCTTCCTGCAATACCTCTTTTCTCTGGAATTCCTGCCTGTTACTGATGCTGGTCAGGGGCAGGAACGTGGCGCGGCCGGCTTTGTTCTGTTTCAGAAAGGCGATCATTTCCTTGGCGGTTTCTTCATTTTCCGTCACAATGTTCTGGATGCTGCCGCCCAGGGCCGTTTCAATGGCCACCTCATATTTTTTGTCCACCTTGATCAGATCGGCAACAACGCCTATAATCCCCGGGCTGTTTTCCTTCTGCTCCATGACACGCTTTACGCTGCCACCATAGCCTTCATAACGCTCCGTGAGATTCGACAGGGCGTCCAGCCGGGATTTATCCTGATGGTAAAGCACCTGGGTATCCCGCAGCTTCTGATCCTTCCCCGACAGCTCATCCCGTATCTGGTTCAGCTCTTCCTCCAGCAATGTCTGCTTATCGTTGAGGGCCGATATATTTTCATTAATCTGAAGGAATTCCTCCTCCAGCCTTTTAATGTTTTCCTCCTGCCAGGCTTCATCCGATTTTGCCCGCAGCAGCCGGGAATTCAGCTCTGCCCTGCGGATCTGAATCTGCTCCAGCATGGTATCAAAACGTCCCATACGGGATTTGATGGTAGCGCGTTCATTCAGCTCGGTAATAATCGTATTTTTACCGTTTTCTATTTCCGTATTCAGCTCATCGATCCTGGCCTGTACTTCGGACAGCCTGGCCTTAGCCTCCTGCCTTGCAAGCTCTACCTCCTTCAAATGGGCGTCTATCTTGCCCTTTTCTGTAAGGATTGCCGCTTTGTCCCCGCTCTTTGCATCAATTTCACGCTGCAGGGTTTCCTTACGGTTTTGCAGATGCTTTTCATTTCCTCTGGCGGAATTGATCTGCTCTTTCAGGACGTTGATTTCCCCTTCCAGCTTTCCCCTCAGCATGCCGGTGTCGTTCAGCTGGGAACGGGCCTGTTCAATGCGCTTATCCAGTTCTTCGATTTCCGTCTGGATTTGATCGTATTCCTCTTTGATATGTTCATATTTCTCTGTGGTTTCCTGCAGATCCCGGGAGGCTATTTCGTATTTTTCACCAACTCCGGCCAGCTGCTCACGCAGACGATCGTTTTCCAGGAGAAACACATTGACATCCAGATTCTTCAAATCTTCTTTTTTCTTCAGGTAGACCTTTGCTTTTTCCGCCTGTTTTTCCAGCGGCTCCACCTGCTTTTCCAGCTCTGAAAGAATATCGCTGACGCGCAGCAGATTCTGTTTTTCATCCTCCAGCTTCTTCTGTGCGGCGGCTTTCCTGCGCTTGAACTTAACGATTCCTGCAGCTTCATCAAAAAGTTCTCTTCTTTCCTCCGGCTTTCCGCTCAGGATTTTATCAATCTGGCCCTGGCCGATGATGGAGTAGCCTTCCTTGCCGATACCCGTATCGTAAAAAAGCTCATTCACATCCTTCAACCTGACCGGCGAACCGTTCATCAGATATTCGCTTTCCCCCGAACGGTAAATGCGCCTAGCCACCGTCACCTCATCATAATCGATTGTCAGCTGGTGATCCCTGTTGTCCAGGGTGATGGCAACATAGGCGTAGCCCATGGGCTTTCTTTGCTCCGTGCCGGAAAAAATGACGTCCTGCATGGAAGCGCCGCGCAGCTGCTTCACCCGCTGCTCCCCCAGCACCCAGCGGACGGCATCGGCCACATTGCTTTTCCCGCTTCCATTGGGTCCTACGATTCCGGTGATTCCATTGTGGAACTGAAAGGTTATTTTGTTGGCAAAGGATTTGAATCCGTGTATCTCAATACTTTTTAAGTACATTAGTTTAATCCTTATTCCTTATTCTTCCGAAGCGCCAGGATCGCTTCATAGGCCGCCTGCTGTTCCGCCGCTTTCTTGGTGCGGCCCTTTCCCTTCCCGATAAGCTTTCCGTCAAGCACGGCGTCTACCAGAAATTCCTTGTCATGATCCGGCCCTTCCTCCCCGGTAAGCACATATTCAAATACGGCTTCCGGCATGGTCTGTATCATCTCCTGAAGCACGGTCTTACTGTCATAAAAAAGGATTTTATTCTCCAGATCAGAAAGCACAAACCGGTGAATAAAATCATGCGCCGCCTGAAAACCTCCGTCCAGATACATGGCTCCGATTACCGCTTCCATAACGTCCGAGGTAATGGAATCCCGTCCTCTGCCTCCGGTGGCTTCTTCTCCCTTACCCAGCAGCATATACTGCCCCAGCTCCAAATCACGGGCGCAGTACGCCAGCGCCGGTTCACAGACCATGGAAGAACGCAGCTTCGTCAGCTTGCCTTCAGGCATCTGGGGGTTCTCATGGAACAGGAAATCACTGGATACCAGCTCCAGCACCGCATCCCCCAAAAATTCCAGCCGTTCATAATCTTCCAGTTTGTTTATCTTCTGCTCATTGGCAAAGGAACTGTGGGTCAAAGCCTGCCTCAGCAGCTTTTTGTCACGGAAGGTGTACCCGATCCTTTTTTCAAGCTCTTCCAATGTATATTTCACACTTATCCGGTCCTTTCTGCATATCAAAAAGCCCTCCAGGTTTCCCTGCCACGGGCTTTTCTTATACGATTATTAGATTCATCGGCAACTGTTTCCATGCCCTGACGGGAGTCGTTTTCCCTCTGCCGTCCTCTATCTTGTATTTCTGATCAGCTCGACCGCTTCGCCTACCGTGCTGATTTTTTCCGCATCGGCCGGTGCGATTTCGATACCGAATTCTTCCTCAATGCCCATCACGATCTGGAACACATCCAGAGAATCCGCACACAGATCGTCAACAAAGGTGGTCTCTTCCGTAATTTCCTTGGGATCCACGCATAACACTTCCGCTATGATAGTTCTCAGCTTGTCAAGTTCCATATCTTTCGTCCTTTCTTACTTACTCAGCCGCTCCGGAAATCACTTTCTGGATCTTACCGTTAATATCCTGTTCCTTAAAGGTTAAGCACTGCAGAATTGTGTTTTTGATTTCCACGGCTTTGGAGCTTCCGTGTGTCTTAACCACCAATCCCTTCAGGCCAAGCAGCGGTGCCCCGCCGTACTGCTCCAGGTCAAAGGCCTTCAGCGTCTGCTTCAGCGCGGGCTTTACAAGCAGCGCCCCTATCTTGCTTCGCAGATTCACCATCATGCCGGACTTGACTTTACTGATTAATGTAGCCCCCACGCCTTCATACAGCTTCAGGACCACGTTTCCCACAAATGCCTCGCAGACTACCACGTCAGCCGCACCTGCAGGGATATCCCTCGCTTCTATGCTGCCGATAAAATTGATATCGCTGCATTCCTTCAGCAGCGGGAAGGTTTCCTTTACCAGCGCGTTTCCCTTTTCCTCTTCCGCGCCGATATTGACGATGCCCACCCTGGGCTTCTTAATTCCCATGACATTTTCCATATAAATGGAACCCATTTTTGCAAACTGTACCAGCTGGGAAGGCCTGGCATCCACATTGGCCCCGCAGTCAATGAGAAGGGAGGCTCCCTTTTCCGTAGGAATGAGCGGCGCCAGCGGCGGGCGTTCCACACCCTTGCTGCGTCCCACGATAACCTGTCCGCCTGCCAGTACGGCTCCCGTACTTCCCGCGGACACAAAGGCATCGCATTTTCCTTCCCTTACCATATAGAGACCCTTTACAATCGAGGAATCCTTCTTGCTGCGGATGGCCGCCACAGGAGGCTCCGCCATGGCAATTACCTCCGTCGCATTCACGACCTCCACCTGCTCCTGGGGATAGGTATATTTGGCAAGCTCCGCCTTCACCTGTTCCTCTTTCCCCACCAGGAATACTTTTATCTTCTTTTCCGCCTGGATCGCTTCCACCGCGCCCTTGACTATTTCTGCAGGCGCATTGTCACCGCCCATGGCATCCACTGCCACCTTTACATAATCTGCCATCTTGCTTCCTCCCTGTCGCCGCTGATTCTGAGTATGGGAGCTTTCATCCCCACTCTCCCTGTGCATCAAAGCACACACTGAATGGGAATATAAATTTATTTTTCTCCCATGCCGCACTGCGTAATCCGCTCAAACCTCGCAGCCAGGCTCTGTCCGTTCCTGCTGCTACGGCGCTGCCGCCGTATAAAAGGCAAACCGCAAAGCCCACCTGCGGAATTTGAGTATCCTATATAAATATACTAGACATGCCTGTAAAAATCAAGCGAATTGTCCACCGGAGGGCAGACGGGGCACAAGCCCGCCGCATTTCAATGCCACAAGCCCCGGCCTGAAAACAGGCCGGGGCTTGTGTGAAATTCCATATTATTTGTTTTTGTTTCGCAGCATACCGGCCGCACTAATTTTTCATTTCCACCTTCTCCATCAATCCGTCAGCTCCAAACCGTAAATCAGCGATACAGGTTTCCCTGTGAAACCCTTTCCCCTTATCGTACTTAGCCAACGGCGTAGCAAAACGATGATAGGCAATTCGATAAGTGTCCTCTCCGGGCACGGCGGAAATGCTATGGTGTCCGGTTCCCAGTATGTCTCTTTCCGGATCCTTTTCCAAAATTGCATAGCGGTAAGTTATCGGGCCCGTAAGAGATTCGGAGGTTCCATAGTTTACATGATAATTCTCACTTCCCGTATCGTCGCAGGACCAGGTGAAATGATAAATACCCTGTCGTTTCAGAACAGTAATGGCTTCTCTGAAATCAAACGCGCCTTCCAGATTCCTCAGTGTCTCAACACAAATCGATGTCATGTTATCCTGCAGCTTCACAATAGCCGGATTTCCGTTTCCAAACAAAAGCCAGGTATCCCCGTCCTCCTGATAAATGGATGGATCAATCGTCTGCCCCATGGAAATTCCGTACTTTTTCATCATTTCCATTGTCAGAAGCGGCTGATGCTGTGCAAGAAAAGGCCCGGCAGGATGTTCGGCAACTGCTACACCGATGCAGGAACTGCCGCTTTTATCCTTGGCACAGAAATAAAAATAATATTTTCCGTTCTTTCGCGCAATACAGGGCGCCCAGGCACTGCCTGATGCCCATGGCACCTGTTCTGATGCCACATCAAGAATCAATCCCTCGTTATGAAAGCTTGTTCCATCCTCAGATGAAAACACATAAAACTGTGTCCCCGACCAGTTTTCAAATCCGTCCGTTGTGGGATACAGATACCATACGCCATCAAAACACACCAAATCCGGATCCGCATATTCGCCCTTTAGTACAGGATTTGTAAAATCCGCCTTAAGTAAATCTTTTTCCACTGCCATATTCTCCTTATGCTCATTCTTTCACGGAACCCAACGTAATCCCCGTCACAAAATACTTCTGCATAAAAGGATATATAATTAATATGGGCACCGTCGCTATCACTATTTTAGCAGAATTGAAGGTTCTTTGCGACATCATATTTATGAGCTGCTCCGTTGACAGCTTTGAGGTGTCGGACATATTAATTACCAGGGACTGTATATATGTCTGCAGCGGAACCTTAGACGGCGTATTGATAAGCAGCATGCCGTCAAAGAAATTGTTCCAGTGCCCCACAATGCTGAACAGAGTAACCGTTGCGATAGCGGGCTTGGCCAGCGGGACGCAGATTAAAGACATCATCTGTATCTGGTTAATTCCATCGATTTTCGCAGATTCTTTGATGGCCTTCGGCTGGTTCCTGAAAAAATTCATCAGCAGGATAACATTATAAACCGGCACTGCGGAGGGAATTACCAGCGCCCAGATACTGTTCAGCAGTCCGGTGCCTTTAATCACAAAATACCAGGGAACCAGGCTCGCCCCAAAAAGCATACAGAAAATGGTGAACCACATGTAGCGGTCTCTGGAAGGGAACTCATCCTTTTCCAAAGACAACGGATAAGCCATCAACACAGTGCAGAGCAGGTTCAGGCCGCCGCCTAGAATAACCCTTTTCACGGAAACAAAAAAAGCCTGGAAAAATCGGGAATCCTTCAGCAGATATTCATAAGAAGCCAGAGTAAATTCCACCGGCCAAAAGCCCACTCTTCCCGCAACAGCCGCATTTTTACTGCTGAATGAAAGCGCCAGTACATGAAGCAGAGGCAGAAGGCACAGCAGTCCAAGGAGAACGAGAAGCACAGTTACCACAAAATCAAATATTCTGTTTTCCAGCGTTTTATATCTCAGCATACCCTATCCTCCTAAAAAATGCGGTAATTCGCAAACTTGCGCGCCAGGAAATTGGATGTTACAATCAGCAGAAAGCTGACTACCGATTTCATAAGGCCGACCGCCGTTGCCAGCGAATACTGCGCGCTTTCAAAGCTCATACGGTAAACATAGGTATCTATAATGTCTCCCGTATCGTAAACAATAGGGGAATAAAGGTTATACACCTGATCAAAGCCCGCATTCAGTACATTGGCAATATTCAGCGTTGCCACAAGGACAACTGTTACTTTAATGCCGGGCAGCGTTATATTCCATATCTTCTGCAGACGGCTGGCTCCATCAATAGAAGCAGCTTCATACAGCTCCTGATTGATTCCCGCCAGTGCAGCAATAAAAATAATTGCGCCGTACCCGAATTCCTTCCACACATCCGTTCCAACGATAATTCCCTGAAACAGCTTGTTGCTTCCCAGAAATACAATCGCTTCATCAATAATTCCCAGTTTCATCAGCGCCATATTGATGATACCGCTTCCGTCCAGGATATCCCTGAAAATCATGGCAAGAATAACCCAGGAAAGGAAATGCGGAAGGAAGCAGACAGTCTGCACTGCCTTTTTAAATCTTTTTCCCGCCATTTCATAGAGCAGCACCGCGAAAAAAACGGACATTACCAGGTTGAAAACAATTTTTCCCACGGCAATGACCAGCGTATTTCTGAAGATTTTAAAGGTATCGGGAAGCATGAACATATATTTAAAATTATCCAGGCCGACCCATTTGGATTTAAAAAAGCCAAGGACCGGCTGAAAATTTTCAAAGGCCATAATATTTCCGAAAAAAGGAAGTATTGTGTAGGTAAACAGCACAAATACCCCGGGGAGAAGCATTAAATGCAGCGGCCATGTATTTTTTAAGGTTATTTTCCTTTTCTTTTCAACTTTTTTCATGTAACCATACACTCCTGTCATATTTTTCACAGAGCGATTCCTATTACGATACAAAATGCGGTATCCTGCAAGAAGGAAGAACCCCATAGGATTCTCCCTTCTTTCTCAGGTATCCTTACCGTTATTTTTACTGTTTCAGGGCTTCAAGCTCAGCAATAATATCACTGCCGCCCAGAGCATTCCACTGCTCCACATATTCGTCAAAGGCATCTATCGATGCTTCTCCGTTCAGTATCTTTAAAAAGGTTTCATCCTCCAGCTTCTCCAGTGTCGCCCACTTGCTGTCCATTGTTTCTGTCCGGGAATAAGAAGCGTCAAATACCTGATTCATATTGCCGGCTTCCTGTCCCAGAAGGCCTGCACTGCGGACATAAGCCCATCCGGCAAGATTATTTGCTTCCTCCGCCGCTTTTACATCCTCTGTTGCCGCCTGATAGGATTCATACCACTGCAGCGCTTCACCGGAAAGCTCGGATTCTTCTTTTTCCCCGTTCACTACGGCCAATGCCGCAAGCGCTTTTCCTTCCTTGTCGTCATACCTGGAAAGCAGTATGGAAAAAGGCATTGTTGTCCAGCTGTAAGGATCGGTAGGCTCAGCCTTCAGGCTTACACCCTGATCCTGGTCAATATCAAACTGATAATTCATCGTCTTGATCGCAGCTTCCTTAACTGCTTCGGAAGAACCGGCCTTCACTACCAGATAGCTTCCGGAAGGGGAAATCATCGCCGTATTATATTTTCCGTCATCCGCAAGCGGCGCAAGATAGCAGTTCCAGAAAACAGAAGGATCATCGGCAATCATGTTATTTAACGGCCAGCTCATATTCCACCATGCACCGAAGAAAACCCCTGCCTGTCCGCTGGTGATCAGTTCTTCACAGGTGCTGCTGTCCCTTACAACAAAGGAGGAGTCAATGACACCGGATTCCACCAGCTTACGGATTTCCTGCAGCGCATTCTTCGTTTCCACAGTGTTGGATCCATAGACAATTTTTCCGTCCGCATCCGTAATAAAATGCTTGGGATAGGAATTATAACGGGCAAACAAAGCATCTATGCCATAGGTATTGTTTCCGCCTTTATTCACTATTTTTGAGGATACTACCAGACCGTTGGTGGTTCCCTTTTCGGCCTTGAATTTCTCCACAATATTAACAATATCCTCTATTGATTTGGGAGCCTCCAGATTTAATTCCTCCATCCAGTCGCCGCGTACAAAAAGCATGGGGACTCCATCAGCGCCAGGGCTGATGTTGGGCATACCCATCAATTTCCCGTCAAAGGTTGCGCTGGCAAAGCTGATTCCCTTTGTGGTATCGTAGGCTGCCTTCAGGTTATCGGAAGCATATTTGTTATAAGCATCCGTCATATCCTCCACAGCTCCTGCTGCAACAAGCTGGCGCAGCTGTGATTCATTTACCACCATGACATCAGGGAACTCGCCGGAGGTGATAGCCATGCTGACCTTTGTTTCATAAGTATCGCTGGGAACGGAAAAATCATATTCATACTTTACGCCCAGTTTTTCACTGATGTAATTCACAAGATAGTTATTGGAGGAATCCTGTCCGTCCAGATAGGTTGCACCGGTATCCTCGCTTCTTCCCACATGCAGGGTAACCTCCTCCGAAACCGGTCCATACGGATCCACTTCCTCCGATACAGCAGCTGCCTGCGTCCCCGCTTCCGTCGTCTCCGTCTGCTGGGCCGCTGCCGGAGAAGAAGCCGCACTGTCCTTTGCTTCCCCACACGCCATAAGGGAACCTGCCATTGCCATCGCAAGAACGATGGATAATCCCTTTGAAATCTTTCTTCTCATAACCTGTTATACTCCTTTTCAATGACCTTTAATTAACTTGTGTACACTCATTAACTTATATAAATATTATATTTATCTTCTGTTTGTGCGTATATAATAAAAATCCGACATTCATTTTAATTTCTTGTACACTTCACCCAAGCACCGGCATTTTACAGCCGCACAAATGTTGAATTGTGTATCACTTTCTTTTATGATACACTTATTCGTAGTGTATTTTTTATATATGCCAGTGACTGGATGCAATATCCGCCCGGTCCTGTCAAAAATCCCATTAAATCAATGCAGCAGGAGGCCAGAAATGATTCCCACACTAATCGCCGATGATTCCATTGCGGAACTCGATGTCATCTTATATCTGATTAAAAAATATGCCCTTCCCCTGGAGCCAGCCGTTGCCTCAGACGGCGAAGAAGCGCTTCATTACATACAGCAGTCCCCCGTGGAGCTTCTGATAACGGACATCCGCATGCCCTTTATGGACGGGCTGGCCCTGTCGGCAAAAGCGCTCGCTGTCAATCCTTATTTAAAAATTATTATAAGCAGCGGGTATCAGGATTTTTTCTATGCAAAAACCGCTATTTCCCTCGGAGTGGAGGAATATCTTCTCAAGCCGATTCAGCCCCAGGAATTTACACAGATTATTTTGAGGATTGCTGATAAACTGGAAAAAGAGAAACAAAAAAGGCAGGCTGACAACCTTCAGCTTGCTTACAGCCGGGATCAAATTACCCAGCAGCTGCTCCGCGGCGCCCTGCGGAGCGGAAAAGACGGAATGCTGCCCAGGGAGATCCGCAGCCTGATGCCTGATAAAGGGGAACTGCTGTTACTGACAGCCGAGTCCGGAAGCCTCAGCTCCCTCTTTAACCTGAAGGCTGAAATCTGTCAGCTTGCCAGCCAGTTTTTTAATTATCCCGCCCGATGTATTCCCATTGATTCCCAATTTCTTCTGCTTGCTGTGGATTTTTCAATCCCGGCGGATGAAGAATGCGGCAATGCAAAGAAAAGGGCAGATAAATTTGTGGAACGGCTTAAGAATATGTACCATCTGCCGTTTCGCGGAACTTCTTCTTCCATGCCTGCCCCGGAACAGCTTCTGCCGACGGTACAGGCCATGAAACTGTCTCTCTCCGATACGCCCCCGGAACCTTCTGAAAATAAACAGGAAATTAAAAACCTGGACTCTGCAAACGGAAAGGTACGGTTTGTCTGCGAATATATCTCCACTCATTATCAGGAGAATTTAAGCCTGGAGGCACTGGCAGAAATTTCCTATCTCCATCCTGATTATCTGTCGCGGATTTTCAAGAAAGAAACGGGAATGAACCTGAACCGCTACATAAAGACCTTCCGCCTCAATCAGGCCTGCCGCCAGCTGGAAACCACACAGCAGAAAATCACAGCCATCAGCGCCTCTGTCGGTTACCAGAACTGTGCCTACTTTATCCGTTCCTTTACGGAGCATTTCGGAATCAGCCCTGAAAAATACCGTCAGCAGCACAACCAGTTTTCCGGAGGGAAATCATTATGAGAACTTTAGACCTGTTTTTCCGATATATACGTGATATGAAGCTTAAGACAAAGCTCATCTGCATCTATATCATTGCTTCCTTTTCGGCGCTTTTCCTTCTTCTGATAGTATTGAAGGCCGCCCTGGGGAAGCAGCTTTTTTCCCATGAACAATCCATGCTGAGCAATGCGCTCAATCAAAGCATCTCCCAATTGGATGCCCAGATAAATGACACCATTAATCTTTCAAATGTAATCTATAATAATGACGATATTATAAGCGCAATCAATGTGGACTACGGGAAAGATTATTTCAAAATGTATACTGCCTACAGCAATATCATAAAACCGGAGCTATACATTTATAAATGCCTGATTCCGGAGGTTACCGATATCCTGCTTTATTCCTCCTGTGGAATTTTCCCCCACAAAAATCTGGTAAACAGTCTGTCAGATCTGGAAACAGAACCCTGGTTTCCGGAAATAAAGGATATCCATACTCCCAGCTGGATAGTAACCGGCACAAAGGAGAGCCCCAGCCTGGCATCCATACGTATGCTTCCCAAGATACCCTCCTATCCATTTGATAATTATCTGTATCTGGAAATGGATTATAAGAATTTTTTCGCCTGCACCAATTCCATCAGCCAGGACGCCTATGGTCTTGTTATCGCCGGAAAAAACAATTCCCTGATTTATCAGTACCATTCCTTCCCCGGGGATGACTTTCCTGTGAATGCACAGGAGCTGCTGACGGATTATGAAAAAACCGTAGAGGAATACGGCAGCCGCTATATTTTTCTTTCAGCGCCTGTAGAATCGGCCGGATGGACTATTTACTATTACAGTCCTATCAGCAATGTGAAAGGGACGGTAGAACGGACAATCTTTACCTCATTCTTTTTGATAGCCCTCTGTTTCACCATACTTTTCCTGCTCACCTTTTTTACCGTTAACTCTATCCTTTCCCCCCTCAGACAGCTGACCGGGGTGATAAGCAAAATTTCCCTGGCAGACATCGAGAAGCATGAGCTGCTGATTATCCCCAACCGGAATGATGAAATCGGAAAGCTGATTCACACCTTTAATTCCATGCTGAAAAGGATACGTTCTCTTATTGATGAAGCTTATGTACAGAAGCTGAAAGCAAAGGAATATCAGCTGAACGCCCTGCGCGCTCAGATTAACCCGCATTTTCTTTACAATACGCTTTCATTGATAAGCGCACGGGCTATAATAGCGGAGCAAACCGAAATCAGTGAAACAGTGCAGCTTCTGACACTTTTTTACCGGACTTCCCTGAATAAAGGGCAGGATACTACCACCATACGGAATGAACTGGAGAACATAAAGGCTTATATTTCAATCCAGCTGATTCTTACAAGCCATTCCTTCCTTGTGGAATATCAGCTGGAGGAAACTCTTCTGGAGCTGCCTATTCCCTGCCTGATACTGCAGCCCATTGTTGAAAACGCCATCGAGCATGGCCTGCGCAGCAGCCGCAGACAGCCCAGAAGGCTTATTATCGCCCTGTCAGAGGAAAAAGGAATATGCTTTATCCGGGTATGCGATAATGGCTGCGGCATTCCCCCCGATAAAATGCAGGGGCTTTTCGCCTGTGAAACAACGCATATCGGGATAAAAAACGTAAACGAAAGGCTGAAGCTTTCCTACGGAGATAATCTGGGCCTGATAATAAACAGTGAGGCGGGCAACGGTACTGAAGTCATTATCAGAATACCGCTGCAGAAAAACAGTCCTAAACCCTGAAATTATCGAAACGAAAAAGAGTGGCTGCCGGTTTTATATTTCGCCTGGCAGCCACTCTTTTCATGAAACCATATGTCACTTACACCATACCTACAGTCAACACAGCGGACAGACCATAAAAGCCCGGCGCCATCATTCAGCTTATCATTTCCGCACCAATCTCATATTTCCATTTCCCGTTCTTATATTCCGCAGTCACATCATGAAAATAATAAGCGCCGGTTCCGCTTCTGTATTTTTCCGCATTGCAGGTCACTTTTCCATTTTGGTTGGAAAGCTCCTCTATCGTTACAAGAATCCCGTTTTCTATTCCCTTTTCCCGATCAAGGATCCCCTGCGCCGCCAGTTCCTCCTGTGTGGACTGAGAACCGAATCCGCCGAAATACGTGCCTCCCAGATAAGCCAGCCCTTCTTTCTCCCCTTCGCTTAAAGAGGCAACTGACGTAAAATCAAAATAGCTTTCCGTAATACCTTCATTCAGTCCCGGATCTGTCTTCGCCAAATCCTGAAGCAGCTGCAGATAAAGCAAAAATTCCGGATTTCCCGACTCCCCGGTGAGCTTCAAAGCGGAATAAGTAAACTGCGCCGGATAGCTTTCCTCCACCGCTCCATTCCAGGTCAGCTCCACTATCATTCCCGGAACCAGCTCAGACAGCCCTATCGTTTCACCGTCCTGGTTTTCCAGGATATTTCCGTGCCCGATGCGGCAAAGCCCCGGATAGGCATTGTCCATTCCACAGGCCAGAAGTCCATCCTGTGTTACCTCGAATATTTCAAAACGGCCTTTCACTTCATCGTCACCCGCATCCGTTTCCGGTACTTTTCCCTCCTGCTCCTGCATATCCGTTCCGGGTGCCGTTTTTTCTGTTCCGTCTGCCGGTGTTTGCGTTTCTTCATTCCGGGTATTTCCGGCTTCTGTCTCTATTTTCAACGGTTCCTCCGCCGCAGTCTCTTTCCCGCTTCCCTGTCTGCCGCATGCGGTCAGCAAAAACGCCAGACTGACAAAAATAAGAACTGTTAACTTCTTTTTCCGCATATTAATTACGCCTCCATTTCCCGCATTCCCTGCAGCCGCCCTTACATCCCTCCGCCGCAGTCATCATTGTGATTCATTATCAATTGCCCATTCCTGAGAATCCGCATCCGTACTTTATTATACACGATTCCTGCCTGTTAACCAACCATTCTTTCTCTCACCGGCAAATAGTAAAAAAAAGAAATCCATCTATTTCAAAACTGAAATACGATGGATTTCCATGATAGACTGTTCTGTGTTCCCTGCCGCTTAATCAAGCGGAAAAACAATTAGTTTTCTACGGAAACGATCTCTCTCTTGTTGTAAGAGCCACAAGCCTTGCAAACTCTGTGAGGCATCATCAGTGCGCCGCATTTGCTGCACTTAACCAGTGTCGGAGCGCTCATTTTCCAGTTTGCTCTTCTCTTATCTCTTCTGGATTTAGAAGATTTATTCTTAGGACAGATAGACATTACTTACACCTCCTTGTTCTCACGAAAGATATCCATAATTGCCGCCATTCTGGGGTCCGGAACAAAGGTGTCGCAATCGCATGTCCCTTCATTCAAATCTTTCCCGCAGACACTGCAAAGTCCTTTGCAGTCCTCTTTACAGAGAATTTTCATCGGCCAGCATGTAATGATTTCATTGCTTATCAGGCTGTCTACATTCAGCTGATATCCTTCCAGGAATCCGCTTTCCTCATCCTGTTCCTCCGCATTAGCCACATCGGGCGATACGGCAGCCACAGAAGCATGAACCGCAAATTCTCTTGTTACTTCACGAAGGCACCTGTCACATTTCAACTCCACAGTCACCTCTGCATCCGCTTCAATCAACGCTCTCCCCTGACCATTGTTGGCAAGAGTAAGCATGACGGGTGTTTTCTCAAGAATCCTGAAATCCTCACCCTGAAATCGTATGCTTGTCAGCTCCAGAGGAACCTCTTTTGTAACAGACTTTTCTTCTTCTGTAAAGACATCTGTCAAATTGATTAACATAGTAGACTCCCAACGAATCCGGTCAAGCCGAATCCCATTCGCACTTCAACAATTATACATAACCATGCACATTTTGTCAACCACCAAATTTTCCTTCTATTCATCCCGTACAATACCATGTCCCAGCAGATAATTCTTCCAAAGCTGGTAGTACTTCGCTTTCAAATGTATCTGGTCAAAGGTATATTCCGTCACCAGGTCGCCGTTGGCATCGCAGACCGCATCATTTACTTCCAGATAGAAGATATCCTGATTGTTGGCCATGGCTGCCAGCGCCTCGTTCCTTTCGTTGATAGCTGCATTGTTAAACACCTTATCCGTGCGGCTCTTTTCACCGCTTACGCGCATGATGCCCTGTACGAAAATAATGGCCTCCGGCTGCAGCTGGCGTATCCGGTTCACGGTGTCGGCATAAACGGTAAAGAAGCTTTGCGTTGTTCCTCTTCCCAGCTCATTGATTCCCAGCATTATATAAATCTTCTTAAACTGCTTCTGTGACAGCGCCTCTTCAATCGTCACCTTCGTGCCATCGTCCAGCTGGGCCACCTTTTTGGGCGATTCAAATACATTATAAATCGTCAGCGAGGTCGCCGCATAGAAGGTAGCGCGATCCCGCATTCCTGCGTATTCACACAATCCCACCGTTCTGGAATCCCCAATGAACAGCGCGTCATTAAAATAATCCTCGCTCACCGTAGTGAATTCATATGTTTTATTGGTATCCTCTTCCGAAGCACCCTGCTGTTCCTGCCCCTCTGCCAGCTGTTCCTGGCTCTGTGCTCCGTTCTCCGGCGCATTTTCCGGGTTCTCAGCCTGGGAAGTCCCTACCCCTTCAGCCGGAACCTGATTTTCGGATACGCCTCCGCCGTCCGGTATCTGCATGGGAATTTCCTGCTTTATCTGCTCCGGAGCCGGTTGATTGATCAGCTTTCCGAACTTATCATACATCGGCTGCACGGAATTGCCTGATACCAGTCCGTCCCCCGCCAGGAAATTGCCGCTGACCGAATTCTGCGATACACTGCCCTGACCGTTTCCCTCAGCCTGACCTGAACCATTATCTGAAGCCTGTGTAGCCTGTGTTTCCTCAGGTTCCGGCATTTCCGCCGTGTCCGGGACATTTTCCAGGGCTTGCGTTTCCTGCAAAACACTGTTCTCAGTATCTGTTCCCGCCTCCGCCATCGTCTGGCTGGCATCGCTATTGCCGAACAGCTCCCACGGATACACGCCGTCCTTCCATCCCTGAAAAACCAGAGACAGCCCCGGCGTCATCCACCCGTCCGGCTTACTGTAGGCTGCATAGATACTGTGCTCACCTGCGTACCCGGCTCCTGTTATTACCAGCCCGCTCACAAGCAAAAGCAGAAAGAGCGGACATTTTTTCCAATTCTTCATTATTATGCCACCTTAAAATCTGAAATACATAAAAGGATTGTTAGCCGCATTCGAAAGCTGGTAAACAGCCGCCCAGAAAATCACCAGCACAAGCGCATATCCATACCATTTCCGTTTATGCCTGTTAAACCATACGGATACCGCCGGTATACAGAAGAAAATACCGCCCAGCAGCAGCCACCAGTACATGGAAAGATACTTGAACACATCCCCGGGATTCAGCGTTTCTCCCACGCCGAAGAAGGGGAACAGCCTGCCGAAATAAATGCCCAGATCCTTCAGGCTGGTCACTGCAAAAATTACCCAGGTAAGAGGGATTATAATCCACACATAAACATGGGACAGCACGCTGTGCCGGCTCAGCCACTTTCCATATATAAGCTTTTCGAGAATCACAAAAACGCCTACCGTAATGCCCCAGACAAGGAAATTCACACTTCCGCCGTGCCACAGCCCCGTCAGCAGCCAGACAACACACAGGTTCAAAACCAGCCTGGGCAGCCCTTTCCTGTTGCCTCCCATGGGAATATAGACATAGTCCCTGAACCAGCTTCCCAGCGTCATATGCCACCTTCGCCAGAAATCACTGACCGAAACAGCCATGTAAGGCTGATTGAAGTTCTTAATATAAGGCAGCCCAATCATCATGCCGATTCCCACCGCCATCAGGGAATAGCCTTCGAAGTCAAAATACAGCTGCAGGGAGTAGGTAAACGCTCCCAGCCAGGCCAGGGGCGTGGAAATACTTTCAAAACCGATGGTCTGGATATCATTCCATAAAAGTCCCAGCTTGTCCGCAAGCAGCACCTTGGCCCCCAGACCGATTACAAGCAGCCGCAGGCCCTCTTCAAACTGCTGCGGCGTACAGTGGGGTGCCTCCAGGCTGTCCTGCGCATCCCCATACCGCATGATAGGGCCGCTTGTCAGCTGCGGGAACATGCATATGTAAGAGCCGAAAATCCAGAAGGAACCGGCAGCCTCCGCCTTTCCCCGGTAAACATCCATCTGATAGGAAATCATTTTAAAGGTATAAAAACTGATTCCCAGGGGAAGGAGGATATTGCTGTCCGCAGCATTTCCAATTTTGAAAAAAGCAAGCACTCCCACATCCGTTGCCAGCGCCAGCAGAAGCCATTTCCGCTGCTTCTTATGCCGCCACCTGCTGTGCGGGCAGGGCGATTCGGTATCCGTGCGCATATTCCGCCCGATAAGGAAATTAAGCGCCGTACACGCCAGCAGCAAAAGGACAAACTGCGGCTCCCCGCAGGCATACATCAGGATACTGCCGATAAAAAGTACAATTTTTCTGTATTTTACAGGGGTGAGATAAAAAATAACCAGAAAAACAGGCAGGAACCGAAAAAGGAATTCCAGACTGCTGAATACAAGGCTATTCTCACTCATTATCTTTCCTATTTCAAATCCTGCCACATTCTCCACTCCAAACGTCATTTCTAATTCAGTATTACCGCGGCCCCAGGCCCACTGTCCCGGCATTGGACCATGCATTTGCATACCGCCCGCCATATTGATTACGACATAAAACGACCTGCCACGGCCTATTAAGCATAATACATTTTAATAGGAATGAAAAGAGAATTTTCGCGATTTTTTTAACTTAATGAAATCTTAATATTACTGTAATAATTTACAATCTGCTGCCGCAAAGCGCTTTAAAGGCTCTTCTGCGCCTCCCTGGCGGCACATACGCCGGCCTTCATTTTACTCACGTATTCCGCAAGAGCTTCCCCGGCCTGCCCTCCCTTTTCGGCGATAATTTTCACAATAGCGCTGCCCACAATAGCCCCGTCGGATAATGCTGCCATCTGCCGGGCCTGATCCGGCGTGCTGATGCCGAAGCCCACCGCGCAGGGGACATCCGTAACTTCCCGGATCTCTTTGACAATGGCGCCTAAATCCGTGGTGATTTCACTCCTTACACCGGTTACTCCCATGGAAGAGACGATGTAGAGAAAGCCTGCTGCCTGCGAAGCAATCTTCCGAATCCGTTCCTTAGAGGTAGGCGCAATCATGGAAATCAGATCCACGCCATGTGCTGTTGCCGCAGGCGCCAGCTCCCCCTTTTCTTCAAACGGAAGATCCGGAATGATGATTCCGTCCACGGAAAGCTCCCCGCATTTTTCAAAAAACCGATCATAACCATAGTGGAATACCGGGTTCAGATACGTAAGGAACACCAGCGGAATCCGGGATTTTTCCCTGACCCTGCGTACAATATCAAACACGCCGTCCGTGGTCATCCCTGCGCCGAGGGCACGGATATTGGCCTCCTGTATCACCACGCCCTCCGCCGTCGGATCGGAAAAGGGAATGCCGATTTCCACCAGATCGGCCCCTGCCTTCTCCATTTCCAGAATATATTCCACCGTTTTATCCGCATTCGGATCCCCCGCAGTAAGAAAGGCAATAAAAGCCTTTCCGTTTTGAAATGCATTTTTTATGTTACTCATAAAGCTTCCTCCCTCTGTAGCGCGCTATAGCCGCCACATCCTTATCGCCTCTGCCTGACAGACAGATAATAATATTTTCCTCCGGCCCGTACTGCCTTGCGGTTTTCATCACATGGGCAACCGCATGGGCGCTTTCTATCGCGCAGATAATCCCCTCCGTGCGCGCCAGATATTCAAAGGCCTCCACAGCCTCCTCATCGGTTATCGGCACATACTGCGCTCTTCCCGTATCGTGCAGATATGCGTGCTCCGGCCCGATCCCGGGATAATCCAGCCCTGCGGAAATGGAATAAACCGGCGCTATCTGTCCATATTCATCCTGGCAGAAATAGGATTTCATCCCGTGGAACACTCCCAGCGTCCCCTTAGCCATGGTAGCCGCATGCAGCTGTGTGTCCACGCCTTTTCCCGCGGCCTCACAGCCGATGAGCTTCACGCCCTCATCCTCGATAAAACGATAAAACATTCCCATGGCATTGCTGCCGCCGCCCACGCACGCCACAACCGCTGCCGGAAGCCTTCCTTCCTTTTCCAGAATCTGCTCCCTCGCCTCTTTGCTGATCACGCTCTGGAAATCACGCACTATAGTAGGAAAAGGATGAGGCCCCATCACGGAACCCAGCACATAATGGGTATCGGATACCCGGTTGGTCCATTCCCGCATGGTTTCATTCACCGCATCCTTCAAGGTCTGCGTTCCGCTGGTTACCGGATGCACCTTCGCGCCAAGCAGCTCCATCCGGTATACGTTCAGCGCCTGTCTGTCCGTATCCTCCTTCCCCATAAAAACCTCGCACTCCATGCCCAGCAGCGCCGCGGCCGTAGCGGTCGCCACCCCATGCTGCCCTGCTCCGGTCTCCGCGATCACCCTGGTTTTTCCCATCTTTTTGGCCATGAGCACCTGGCCCAGCACATTATTTATTTTGTGGGATCCGGTGTGGTTCAAATCCTCCCGCTTCAGATAAATCTTCGCGCCGCCCAGATCCCTGGTCATCTTTTCCGCATAGTACAGAAGGGAAGGCCTGCCGGCATATTCCTTTTGCAGACGGTCCAGCTCCTCCAGGAAATCCGGATCCTTTTTATAAAATTCATAGCATTCCTCCAGACGGATCAGTTCATTCATCAGGGTTTCTGAAATATACTGTCCTCCAAAAATACCAAAACGTCCCTTACTCATCGCAATTCTCCCTTTCTTTCCCGGCCAGCCTGACCGCTCTCATAAAATCCAGTATTTTCTGCCGGTCCTTTACCCCGGCGTTTTCCACACCGCTGCTTAAATCCAGCGCATATGGTTCAAACAGCCGCACCGCCTCCGCCGCGTTGCAGGCATTCAGCCCTCCTGCCAGGAAAAAGGGCTTTCCCAGGCTTTTTGCTTTTTCCGCTACGGACCAGTCAAAAACCTTCCCATCTCCGCAGCCGCCGTCAAGCAGCAGATAATCGGCACTGCTTTCCTTCCATGCATCCAGCTGTCTGCCATCCGTAATTCTGACGGCCTTAATCACCTTTTTCCCGCTCTCCTGCCTGATAAGCCGGATTTGCTCCTCCGTTTCCTGTCCGTGAAGCTGAACCGCTTCAATGGTTCCATCACGCAGGAGCCTGAGTATCTCCTCCGGCTTTTGATTCACAAAAACACCCACCGGGCATATTTCCCTTCGAAGGAGTCTCCGAAGGGCGGCCGCCTGGGACGGCTCCACCTGTCTGCGGCTTTTTGCGAAGACGAAGCCCACATAATCGGGACATGCCTCATTCACATAGAAGATATCCTCTGTCCGGCTCAGTCCGCAGATTTTAACCTTCGTCCTTCTTTCCGCCGGCTTCTCTTCTTCTTGAAAAGCCGCCGGTATCAGTGGGCTCACAGCCTGCCGCGCAGTCTTTCCAGTTCTCTGCGCTTGTCAGGGCTGCGCATCAGCGTCTCCCCAATTAAAACTGCGTTTGTGCCGTTTTCTTCCAGTATCCGGATATCCTCCGCCGTCTTCATTCCGCTTTCGGAAACGAACAGAATTTCTTTTGGAACCAGCTCCCGCAGCCGCACCGAATTGCTGATATCCACCTGAAAGGTTTTTAAATCCCGGTTGTTCACTCCGATAATCCTCGCGCCGCACTCCAGCCCCTTTTTTACCTCATCCCTGTCATGCGCCTCCACCAGCGCCGACATTCCCAGGCTGTCCGCCAGCATGAGATACCGCTTCAGTTCCTCCTCCCGCAGAAGCGAGCAAATCAGCAGGACTGCCGACGCCCCCAGCAGCCTGGCCTCATATATCATGTATTCATCTAAGGTAAAATCCTTCCGCAGTACCGGAATATGGATCTTAGTTGCAATCTCCTGCAGATACCTGTCGCTTCCCATGAAAAAATCAGGCTCCGTCAGGACGGAAACAGCGGCAGCCCCCGCCTTTTCATATTCCCCTGCAATCTGAAGATAGGGGAAATCAGGCGCAATAAGCCCTTTTGACGGAGACGCTTTTTTCACCTCACAGATGAAAGAAAGCTCCTGCCCGGCAATGGCTTTTTCAAAAGGAAAGCCCGTAACAGCCGGAAGCTTCTCCGCTTCCTCCTGCAGTCTGTATAAAGGGACCCTTTTCCTGCGCTCCGCTACCCGTTCTCTTGTTTTATCCGCTATGGTTTCCAATATCATACCCAATCCTCCTAGCTTCTGGAGCAGGCGGCAAACTCCTCCAGCTTCCGCTTCGCTTTTCCGCTGTCGATGATTTCCTCCGCCATTCTCACGCCCTCCTCCATGCTTTCCGCCCTGCCCGCAATATACAGGGCGGCGCCTGAATTCAGTACCACCGCATCTCTTCTGGGGCCTTTTTCCCCGTCCAGGATCTTTAAGGTAATCTCCGCGTTTTCCTCCGGCGTCCCGCCTTCCAGCTCCTTCTTATCACATTTGTGAAAGCCAAACTGTTCCGGTTCGATGTAGTAGGTTTTATAGCTGCCATCCTTTACCTCACAGACAAAGGTTTCCGCGCTCATGGATATTTCATCCAGCTTATCCATCCCATACACTACCATCGCGCTCTTTACGCCAAGATTTACAAGCACTCTTGCCAGCGGTTCCACCAGCTCCTTATCATACACGCCCATAACCTCCATGTTCGCTCCCGCCGGATTGGCCAGAGGACCCAGGATATTGAATACGGTACGGATTCCCAGCTCCTTACGCACCGGCCCCACATAACGCATGGCCGTATGGTATTTCTGGGCAAACAGGAAACAGATTCCGATTTCCTTCAGCAGCTCCGCGCTTTTGGCCGGGGCTATGGTAATGTCCACGCCCAGCGCCTCCAGCACATCCGCAGCGCCGCATTTGCTGGAAGCGGCCCGGTTGCCATGCTTTGCCACAGGTACGCCGCCGGCCGCGATCACCAGGGCGGAGGTGGTGGAAATGTTGAAGGAATTGGAACGATCCCCTCCGGTCCCCACGATTTCCAGCACATCCATATCATTCAGAAGCCGGACACAATGATTTCTCATCTCCTCCGCCGAGCCTGTGATTTCCTCAATGGTTTCCCCTTTCATGGAAAGCGCTGTCAGATATGCGCTTTTCTGGATGTCGCTGGCCTCTCCGCACATGATCTCATTCATAACCGTTTTGGCTGTTTCATATCCGATATCTTCTCCGTTTGCCAGTGTGGCAATTGCTTCTCTAATCATTTCTGTATTCCTTTCTGTTATATTATATATTACTGGTTTCCTCCGCCCGGATGGCCTTAAAAGACCTGCAGCAGATTTTTAATTATTGTTATTCCGGCGGGCGTCAGCACCGATTCCGGATGAAACTGGACACCATATACAGGATATTCCCGGTGTTCCACGGCCATCACTTCCCCGTCTGCCGTTCTGGCAGTTATCCGAAGCTCCTCCGGTATGCTCTCCGGCTCCGCCCCCAGCGAATGATACCTGGCAACCTGTATGGAGCCGCCCATCCCCCGGAAAAGGCGGCTTTCCTCTTCCAGAAAGGCTTCCGAGGTCTTTCCGTGCATCAGCTGTTTTGCATATCCGATTTTCGCGCCAAAGGCCTCACAGATGGCCTGATGGCCCAGGCAAACCCCAAACAGCGGTATTCTGCCGGAAAGCTTTCTGACCACCTCTTCACACACACCGGCCCGGGAGGGCTTCCCAGGGCCGGGGGAGAGAACAATCAGTTCCGGCCCCATGGCCTCAATTTCCTCTACGGTCCTCTCATCATTGCGGATAACCCGGATATCCGGATTTACTGAGCCAATCAGCTGATACAGGTTATAGGAAAAGCTGTCATAATTATCAATCAGCAGTATCATCTGTCAATCCCTCCTTCCGCCATCTCAAGCGCAGTCATCACTGCCTTTGCCTTGTTAATGCATTCCTGATATTCCTTTTCCGGCTCGCTGTCCGCCACAATGCCGGCGCCAGAGCGGATGAATACCTTTCCGTTTTTTGCATAGGCCAGGCGGATGGCGATGCAGGTATCCATATTCCCGGTAAAGCCCAGATAACCAATGGCGCCGCCGTAGATCCCCCTCTTATTATCTTCCAGTTCATTAATGATTTCACAGGCCCGCAGCTTGGGCGCTCCGGAAAGCGTTCCCGCAGGCAGGATGGCATCCACTGCATCCAGCGCGTCTTTATCCTCCCGAAGGCTTCCTGAAACCGTGGATCCGATGTGCATCACATGGGAATAACGCTGGATGCTCATGTATTTTTCTACCTTAACCGTTCCTATGCCTGCGATCCTGCCGATATCATTTCTCCCCAAATCCACCAGCATATTGTGCTCCGCACATTCCTTTTCATCTGTCAGAAGCTCTCTTTCCAGCCGTTCATCCTCTTCCCTGTCCGCCCCTCTCGGCCTCGTTCCGGCCAATGGGAAGGTATAAAGCGTCCCGTCCTCCAGCTTTACCAGAGTCTCCGGGGAGGCGCCCGCTATTTCCATGCTGTCTCCGGAAAAATAGAACATATACGGCGAAGGATTCACAGTACGCAGTATCCTGTAGGTATCAAACAGGCTCCCTTCCATATCCGCCTCCAGCCGGTTGGAGAGCACCACCTGGAAAATATCTCCCTCCCTGATATAATGCTTTGCCCTTTCCACCATGCCGCAGTATTCTTCCTTTTCAAAGAGCGGCCGGAAACCGGAATGAAGCCTCAGCGGAGGGATCAGTGCTTTCCGTCCTCTTCGGATCAGCTCCTCCATGTTCCTCAGTTCCTCCATGGCTTTATTGTAAGTGTGATCCAAATCATCTGTTTTCGCATTGGCTATGAGAATGATTTTCTGCCGGTAATTGTCAAAAGCGATTACTTTATCAAAAAGCATCAGATCCACATCCTGGAATCCTTCCGTATCCGTGGCATCCAGCACAAGGCCCGGTTCACTGTACTTAATGTAATCGTAGGAAAAATATCCCACCAGGCCGCCTGTAAACGGAGGAAGCCCCTCCACCGCCGGACTTGCGTTCTCCGACAGCAGCTGACGGATGCACTCCCCGGGACCTCCCTCCGCCCGGATGGTGTGGAGTGCGTTTTTTATCTGTACCGAACCGTTGCGGCAGGTAATTTCCAGCGCCGGTTCATATCCAAGGAAGGTATATCTGCCCCACCGCTTATTATCCTCTGCGCTTTCCAACATGTAGCAATGCCTGCTGATATTTTTCAGAATCCGCATCACCTCTGTGGGAGTTATTGCATCCGCATAAAGCTCTCTGGTCAGCGGCACCAGCCCGTAATCTCCCTCCTGCGCTATTCTTTTCGCCTGTTCCAGGGTCATCTGTTCCATTTTATACCTCCTGCTCCCTGCCCGGACGGTGCGCTCCGGCAAAGCCTTCGCAATACAAAAAACCCGTCCAAGACAGAATCCTCATAAAAGTTTTCTGTCAAGGACGGGTGAATAAACTGCTCCCGCGGTGCCACCTTGATTCACGCAAATAGATAAACTGCGCGCTCTCGCCGGATACTATCATATCCGCGGCAACTGACGTATGCCTCACGTCACGGCTACTGGGCCAGCCTCTGCGGCTGCCTTCACCATGCCCTCCGTGGTCCATTTAACAGGCTGCGTCCTGTCCGTTCTCAGCATTCCGGACTCTCTGTAAGTGCACGATCTGTTTTTATCTCCACATCATCGGTTTTCAAAATATTATTAAGTTGTTTCATGTTTTATTTTATTGCATTATAACGCTAAAGTTTCATAAAAGCAAGCAAAAATTTTAAGATTTTACAATTTCAGCGGTTTCCCTGGCAATCGCCAGTTCTTCGTTGGTGGGGATTACCAGTACCTTAGTGCCGCTTCCGGGCCTGGAAATTATGATTTCCTCGCCTCGTTTATGGTTTGCTTCCTCGTCTAGGGTTATCCCCAGGTAGGACAGGCTTGCGCATACCATATCCCGGATGATAGGGCTGTTTTCTCCCAGCCCTGCGGTAAAGCAGATGGCGTCTGCGCCGTCCATTTCCGCGACATACGCGCCGATGTATTTGATAACTCTCTGGGAAAAAGCTTTTAAAGCACGGGCTGCGTCTTCATTTCCTTCCAGGTAAGCGTCCTCCAGGTCACGGAAATCGGAGGAGAAGCCGTTGGAAAGGCCGTACACGCCCGATTCCTTGTTCAGGATATTCATGATTTCATCGATGCTTTTGCCTTCTTTATGGGCGATGAATTCGATGATGGCGGGATCGATGTCGCCGCTTCTGGTGCCCATAACCAGGCCTTCCAGAGGGGTAAGGCCCATGGAGGTATCGATGCACTTTCCGTATTTCACTGCGGATACGGAAGCGCCGTTGCCCAGATGGCATACGATGGTTTTCAGGCTTTCAACGGGCTGCCCCAGCACAGCCGCCGCTCTTTTGGAAACATAAGCGTGGCTTGTGCCGTGGAAACCATATCTCCTAATTTTGTAATCCTGGTAATAACGGTAAGGAATGGCATACATATAGGCTTCTTCCGGCATCGTCTGATGGAAGGCTGTATCGAATACGCCCACCATGGGAGTTCCCGGCATCAGCGCCTCACAGGCCTCAATGCCGATTAAGTTGGCCGGATTATGAAGCGGCGCAAGCTCACAGCAGTCCTGGATCGCTTTTTTTACTTCCTCCGTAATCAGGGTAGCTTTTGAAAAATGCTCCCCGCCGTGTACCAGGCGGTGTCCTACGGCGCCAATTTCATCAAGGCTTTTTACCACGCCCGTTTTTTCATCCGTCAGGGCCTTCAGCACAAGGCTGACCGCTTCCTTATGATCCCTCATGGGAGCTTCCGTAATCTGCTTTTCTCCTCCCGCAGGAGTATAAACCAGCCGGCTTCCTTCGATAGCAATTCTTTCACACAGTCCCTTTGCAATCAGCTTTTCACTTTCCGAATCTATCAGCTGGAACTTCAGGGATGAACTTCCGCAGTTAATTACTAAAATATTCATTGAACAACACCTTTTCCCTTTTCTTTTATCACAGGCCGTGGTTAATAAGGAGCTCTACAGCTGCCATGCCTTTTTAAACAAGCTGTGCCTGTACCGCCGTCAGCGCAACAACACCTACGATATCCTCCCAGGAACAGCCTCTGGACAGATCGTTGACGGGTCTTGCAATTCCCTGAAGCATGGGGCCGTAGGCTTCCGCCCTGCCCAGCCGCTGAACCAGCTTATAGCCGATGTTGCCCGCATCCAGGTTGGGGAAAATAAGCACATTTGCCTTGCCGGCCACATCGCTGTCGGGAGCCTTGGATTTGGCCACCTTGGGAACCAGCGCGGCATCTGTCTGCAATTCTCCGTCCAGCGTCAGGTTCGGATATTCCTCATGGGCAATTTCCACTGCCTTAACCACCTTGTCAACCAGCGCATGGTGTGCGCTTCCCTTGGTGGAATGAGAAAGCATGGCAATAATGGGCTTTGCGCCGATGAGCTGCTTAAAGCTCTTTGCGCTTGTATCGGCGATGGCAGCCAGTTCTTCCGAGGTGGGATCCTGATTCAGACCGCAGTCTGCAAAAAGGAAGGTGCCGTGCTCGCCATACTCACAATCCGGCACATCCAGGATAAAGAATGCGGAAACCAGCTTCACGCCGGGAGCTGTACGGAGTATCTGCAGGGAGGGCCTGAGCACGTCCGCAGTGGCATGGCACGCACCGGCAACCATTCCATCCGCATCATTGGCCTTTACCATAACCACACCGAAGGTCAGAGGATCGCTCAGAAGGATCTCCCTTGCCTTTTCCATGGTCATTCCCTTTGCTTTTCTTGTTTCGTAAAGGATCTCCACATACTCATCCAGCTTGTCTGTCTTGTTGGGATCAATCACCGTAACCCCGGTCAGATCCACTTCCAGCCAGCCGGCGCCGTCCATAATCTTCTCTTCATTGCCCACCATAATAATGTTGGCAATTCCCTCCTGCAGCACATGCGCGGCTGCAATCAGCGTTCTTTTGTCATTTGTTTCAGGCATTACAATTGTTTTTCTGTCAGACCTAGCCTTCTCTTTAATCGTATCAATATAAGACATACCCAAAAAACTCCTTTCTATTCCACTTCTTCCAATTTTTGTCGTCCACTTTTCGTCTAGCTAAATTATACAGAATTCTTTTTTTGTATACAAGGCTATTTTCCTGATTTTATTGTACAAAATCTTGCACATTTCACCAATGGGCATAAATTGTTCGTGAATTGTTACTGTTCACACAGTACTGTGCCTTTACTGCACAGTACGTAAGAAAGTGATTCAAGAGTGCATAAATCCCATTGCCGCAGGCAATTTTAAATGGATTTATGCAGTTACTGGCCACGGAGTGTACAGTAGCCATGAATTTGTACAAAAGCAAGAGCCGAAGCTCACGCTATTGTCCCGCCCGCCAAAACATGATATGCTTTTTGTGATTAGGAGTAACTGTTCAGCCCCTCACAGTTACGCTTGGGAAATAAAAAATAACTGCGGAAAGCCCGAACAGCATTAACAATCAGACCTATGGAGGAAAAATAACCGATATGAAGGTCACAGGAATTATAGCCGAATATAACCCCTTCCACAAAGGACACGAATACCAGATAAAAAAAGCCCGCGAACTGACAGACGCCGATTACGTAATAGTAGTGATGAGCGGAGATTTCACACAACGGGGCGCCCCGGCTTTACTTGATAAATACACCAGAGCCAGAATGGCCCTGGCCTGCGGCGCGGATTTGGTACTGGAGCTTCCGGTACGATATGCCTGTGCAAGCGCAGAATTTTTTGCAGGCGGAGCCGTCTCCGTCCTGGACGGCCTGCGCGTTGTGGATTATCTGTGCTTTGGAAGCGAATCCGGAGATACTGAAAAAATCGCCGCATCCGCCCATGCCCTCCTCTCCGCCGAAAAAGACGATGAATACCGCCGACGCATCAGACAAAACCAAAAAGAAGGCCTCTCCTACCCCGCCGCCAGGGCCAAAGCCCTTAATTTAAGCGACGAAACCGACACCCAATACTGGACCCTCCCGAACAATATCCTCGGAATTGAATACTGCAAAGCCCTGACCCTCTCCCAAAGCAAAATACGCCCCCTCACAATCCTCCGCCAGGGCTCCGCCTACCACGAAGAAAACCTCTCGGCCGCCCACTGCAGCCAGGAAAGCTTCAGCTCTGCCACCGCCATCAGAAAAGCCCTTCTGGAAGGAACCGGCTTCCACACCGTCAAAGCCTCCCTCCCGGAACAAACCTGGCCAATCTGGGAAACACACCTGAACCAACAAGGCCTTCTCTCAGAACAGGATTTTTCCCTCCTCATCCACTACCGCCTTCTGATGGAGGCTCAAAACGGCTACCAGAAATACGCAGACATCACCCCGGACCTCTCCGACAAGCTGAAGAAAAACCTGAATAACTACACCGACTGGAAAAGCTTCTGCCAGCTCCTCAACACCAAAGACCTCACTTATGCCCGCGCCAGCCGCTGCCTCACCCACATACTCCTGAACCTCACCCAGGAAAACCAGGACGCCGGAAAAAGCACCCGCTTCCCCTCCTACGCCCGCCCCCTGGCCTTCACCAAAAAAGCCGCCCCTCTCCTGAACGCCATAAAAAACAACGCCAAAATCCCCTACCTGCCCAAACTATCCGCCGCCTCATTCCTCCTCACCCCCTTCACCACCCAAATGCTCCAGGAAGACATCCAGGCCTCCCACATTTACCAAACCGTCCTCTGCCAAAAATACCACATTCCCTTCACCAACGAATACCAACGCCAACTCCCCATAACCTGCCCCCTTCCCTAACGGCCTGTCTGACGAACACAGCCAACGCAGTTGCTGCGTGAGGAGTTTTGGCCGCGTTGGCAGAATTCCGGCAGTCCGGGACAGTCAGGAACACCCCGTTTTTGAAACTAGATCAAAAAATACCCCTGCCACAGCCCGGAGAAGGGAACAGGACTCCGGACGGACAGGGGCGGGAACCGGGGCGGATGCAGTTATCCTCCCGGC
>NZ_KE992719.1:0-6318 GCF_000466465.2 Clostridium sp. KLE 1755 | reverse complement strand
CGGATGCAGTTATCCTCCCGGCCATATTCTAATTCTTAAAGCTGTGGATCGGCGCCGGGATTCTTCCGCCGCGGTTCACAAAGGCAGAGCAGTCAAACTGGTTCACAGGCATAATGGGCGCATGTCCCAGAAGGCCGCCGAACTCCGCATGATCTCCCACAGTCTTACCGATAACAGGAATCAGGCGGACTGCCGTTGTTTTCTGGTTAACCATGCCGATTGCCATTTCATCTGCGATAATTCCGGAAATGGTCGTTGCTTTGGTATCTCCGGGGATTGCGATCATATCCAGGCCTACGGAGCAGACACAGGTCATGGCCTCCAGCTTTTCCAGCGTCAGGGCACCGGCGGATACGGCGTCTATCATGCCCTGATCCTCACTGACAGGGATAAATGCGCCGCTTAAGCCTCCCACATAGGAGGATGCCATAACGCCGCCCTTTTTCACCTGATCGTTAAGCAGGGCAAGCGCCGCCGTGGTCCCGGGAGCCCCTGCATATTCCAGGCCGATTTCACAGAGGATATCCGCCACGCTGTCGCCAATGGCAGGCGTGGGGGCAAGGGAAAGATCCACGATACCAAAAGGGATTCCCAGTCTTCTCGAAGCTTCCTTCGCTACCAGCTGGCCGACTCTGGTTACCTTAAACGCCGTCTTTTTAATGGTTTCACAGAGCACTTCAAAGCTCTCGCCGCGCACCTTTTCCAGCGCGGTTTTAACAACACCGGGGCCGCTGACGCCTACGTTGATGATCTGATCCGCCTCCGTCACGCCGTGGAAGGCGCCTGCCATAAACGGGTTGTCATCCGGCGCATTGCAGAAAACAACCAGCTTCGTACAGCCGGAGGAATCGGTTTCTTTGGTATATTCCGCCGCTTCCAGGATTATTTCTCCCATCAGCTTCACAGCATCCATGTTAATGCCCGTCTTGGTGGAACCTAAGTTGACGGAGCTGCAGACTCTTTCCGTCCTCGCTAACGCCATGGGAATGGAACGGATCAGCAGCTCGTCCGCGGAGGTCATGCCCTTGGAAACAAGCGCCGAATAGCCGCCGATAAAGTTAACGCCCACCTCATGGGCCGCCTTATCCAGCGTATCCGCTATGGTCGCAAAGTCCGCCGGGGTCTTGCAGGCCGCGCCGCCGATGAGCGCTATGGGGGTTACGGAAATTCTTTTGTTTACAATGGGGATCCCGTATTCCCTGGAAATTTCCTCTCCCACCTGCACCAGGTTTTTGGCGGCATGGGTGATTTTACGGTAGATCTTCTCATTTACACGGGATAAATCGGAATCCACGCAGTCCAGGAGGCTGATGCCCAAGGTAATAGTGCGCACGTCCAGATTTTCCTTTTCAATCATCTTGTTGGTTTCATTTACTTCAAATATATTTATCATTCCACAAACCTCTTACTTTCAAATCCTGTGCATCTGACTGAAGATTTCTTCGCTCTGGCATTTGATAATAACGCCGATTTCTTCGCCCAGCCCGGTTAATTCGTCTGTAATATCCCCGAAAGGCTTTCCGGTATGGTTCATGTCCACAATCATCATCATGTTGAAATATCCCTGGACAATGGTCTGGCTGATATCCAGGATATTAATGTTGTTGTCGGCCAGGTAGGTACACACCTTTGCAATAATACCGACCGTATCATGTCCTACTACTGTAATAATTGTCTTCTTCATCAAAAGTTCCTCCGCTTCTTTCGTAATTTTACAGCCATTTCACGCCTTCACCGTTACGCGATTTCTATTAAACGGGATACCTCGCTCCGTTTCGCCACCTGAATCGGGAAGTCCCCGGCTTTATAGCAGTTATCCGACTGGGTGATTTCCAGCTTCACCGTCTCATAGGCAAGCTCTGGCATGTTGTTTTCCTTGCTCAGATGCCCCAGCACGATATACTGAAGCTTATCATGCAGCAGCCTGCTTAACAGCCTGCCGGAATTTTCATTGGAAAGATGCCCTCTGTCGCCCAGGATCCGCTGCTTGAGCGGGTAAGGATAAGGCCCTACCTGAAGCATGTTCACGTCATGGTTCGCCTCCAGAAGAAGGGCGTCCATTCCCTTCAGGCACTCCACCGTATAATCGTTATAGGTGCCAAGATCGGTCACCACGCCGATTTTCTGCCTTCCGTAGGAAAAACGGTAGGCCACCGGATCCGCCGCGTCATGGGAAATCCGCATGGGATTCACTGTCATGTCCTTTATGGTAAAGCTTTCATCCGCTTTTACGGTCTGAAACAGCTCCCCGTCTATTTCGCCCAGGCTCCTTGCTCCCTTAATGGCATCCACCGTCCTGGTTGTTGCATAAATGGGCACATTATATTTGCGGGAAAAAACGCCCAGCCCGCTGATATGGTCGCTGTGTTCATGGGTGACAAAAATCGCATCCAGTTCACCGGGGCAGATGCCAAGGCTCTTCAGCCCTTCCTCCGTCCGCTTTCTGCTTATTCCAACATCCACCAGAACGTGCGTCGTATCCGTTCCCACATAAATGCAGTTTCCGCTACTGCCGCTTGCAATGCTGCACAGTCTCATAAGTTTCTTACTCCTTTATCCTCCGCCCTGTCTGCAGGCGTACCAAAAGTCTTTGTAATTTCAAACACTCTCTAATATGCCATATTCCGGCGCCGCTTGCAAGGAAAAACTGCAAACGCCCTTCAAAACATCACTCCTGCAGTTTTGCCAGCACCTCATCAATCTGGCGGCAGGTTTCCTGCAGATCCCCGTTATTTTCAATCACTCTCCGGCAGTGGCGGCGGAATTCCTCCTCCGGCAGCTGGCTGTGGAATATATGGTCTATCTTCGCATCCGAATACCCTCTGCTTTCCTTCAGACGCTTTCTGCGCACTTCCTCGTCCGCATAGACGTACCACAGCTCATCCACGATCCTGTCATAGCCCTCCTCTATCAAAAGAGCGGCTTCCAGGAAAAAGAAATCCACCCTTCCAAGGCTTCTTTCTTTCTCCACCTCCTGCAATATGTAAACCCTTACCGCCGGATGGATGATACCGTTTACCTGGGAAAGGAGGCAATCATCAGCAAAAATCTTTTCAGCCATCCGTCCCCTGTCAATGGTCCCGTCCTCCGCCAGCACATCCTTTCCCAGCAGCTCCACCAGCCGTTCATAGCAGGGCTGCCCGGGCAGCTTGACTTCGTTTCCCACCTCATCCGCAAGCAGGATGCGGCAGCGGCAGCGGGAAGCCAGACAGGAAAGCACCTGTGACTTTCCCGCTCCCACGCCGCCTGTAATGCCTATCAGCTTCATTGTAAAACTCCCCTTATTTTGCCTCGTACCAGTTTTTTCCCGTGTGAAGGTCGATTTCCAGAGAAACCGCCAGTTCAGCGGCATTCTTCATTTCCTTTTCCATAATGTCCGCCACCAGGCTCATTTCATCCTCCGCAGTCTCCACAAGAAGCTCATCGTGGATCTGCAGAATCAGGCGGGATTTCAGATTTTCTTCCTTCAGGCGCTTCCAGACACGTATCATGGCAATCTTTATAATATCCGCTGCCGTTCCCTGGATCGGCGCATTCATGGCCACTCTCTCACCGAAGGAGCGCTGCATGAAATTGCTGGATTTCAGTTCGGGCACCGGTCTCCTGCGGCCGAACATCGTGACGGAATAACCGTTTTCTTTGGCATTTTCCACCTCTCTGTCCAGAAATTCCTTGACCTTAGGATAGGTTTTAAAATATTCTTCAATATACTGCGCCGCTTCCTTCCTGGAAATACTCAGATCCTGGCTGAGCCCGAAGGAGCTGATTCCGTACACAATGCCGAAATTCACTGCCTTGGCGTTCCTTCTCTGAAGGTCAGTCACCTCCTCAAATGGAGTGTGGAATACCTTGGCCGCCGTAATACGGTGGATGTCCGCATCGGAACGGTACGCCTCAATCAGCTGCTCATCCCCGGACATATGGGCGAGCACGCGCAGTTCGATCTGGGAGTAGTCCGCATCGGTAAACACATAGCCTGACCTGGGAACAAACACCTTGCGGATCAGACGCCCCAGCTCCATACGCATGGGAATGTTCTGCAGGTTCGGCTCCGTGGAGCTGATTCTTCCCGTGGCGGTAATCGTCTGGTTCAGTGTGGTATGAATCCGGTTGTTTTCCCCGATATAGGCCGCAAGTCCGTCCGCATAGGTGGATTTGAGCTTGGTCAGCCCCCGGTATTCCAGAATCTCCGAAACGATAGGGTAATCCGGAGCCAGCTTATCCAGCACATCCGCGGCGGTGGAATATCCGGTCTTCGTTTTCTTTCCGCCGGGCAGCTGCATTTTTTCGAAAAGGATTTCTCCCAGCTGCTTGGGGGAATTGATGTTAAAGTCCTCTCCCGCCTGCTTATGGATGGAATGTTCAAGCTCCTCTATCCGTTCCACCAGCGCGTCTCCATAGGCCTTCAGCTCCTCCGGACGCACTTCCACGCCTTCCTCTTCCATATCATGAAGCACTCTTGTCAGAGGCATCTCTATTTCCTCAAAAAGCTTCTCCATCCCGGTTTCCCGCAGCTTTTCCCGTAGCCTGGGCTCCGCCATGAAAATCGTATATACGGCAAAGCCTGCATATTCCCGGAAGGCCTCCTCCCTCTCCTGGGACGCCTTCACCAGAGAATGCTTTTCCAAAAGCTGCTGCCGGCTCTGAATCATCAGGCCCAGCTGTTCATTTGCAATATCCTCAATGCTGTAATCATTTTTCAGCGGGTTGAGCAGATATGCCGCAATCAGCACATCAAAAAACCGCTCCGTCTCATCGCTTTCCAGATACCCGTACTGGTTCTTGATCTGGAAGGTGGATAGTTTGACGCCCTTTTTCACCAGGTTTTTCAGCTTGTCCGTCAGGTATTCCTTCGTCAGGAAGCCCTGGGGGATGAAAATCCAAATCTGATCCGCGGCGCTTGCCAGGGCCAGGGCCGCAAAATCCCCGTCCGCCCTGCCGTCCTCCAGCACAAGAAATGCAGCCTTTCCTGCCTTTTCCGCCGCACCGAAGGCTTCCTCCGCATCGGAAAGTTCCGAGGTCATGCGGAAGGTTTCCTTCTGATCATTCTGTGTCACCGCATCTTCTTCAAACCGGCTGAGCAGATTTTTGAATTCCAGCTGTTTAAAGAGTGTGTAGGCTTCCGGGGTAAAAAGATCCTGCAGCCTGACCATATCCCAGGTTACATCCAGTTCACAATCCGTGTGGATGGTTGCCAGCACCTTGCTCAGATCCGCAAGCTCCCGGTTGGCCGCCAGGGACTCCCGGATACTTTTCTTCGTAATTTCATCTAAATGCGCATAAATGTTGTCCAGGGAGCCGTACTGGACCATAAGATCCGTGGCTGTCTTGGGGCCTACCTTGGGCACTCCGGGAATATTGTCGGAGGAATCCCCCATAAGGGCCTTCAGTTCAATAAACTGTACCGGCGTCACCTGGTAGGCTTCCTGAACATCAGAGGCATAATAGTCTTCTATTTCCGTTTTTCCGCCTTTGGTTTTGGGAATACGGATCTTGATATGGTCGCTGGCTATCTGCAAAAGATCCCTGTCTCCGGAAACCAGAGCCACCTCCATTCCTTCCTTTTCCCCGCGCTTTGCCAGGGTCCCCAGAATGTCATCCGCCTCCAGGCCGGCTTTTTCCACAGTGCAGATGCCCATGGACTGAAGCACCTCTTTCATGACCGGCACCTGCTCCCGCAATTCCTCCGGCATGGGCTTTCTCGTCCCCTTATACTCCTTGAACAGCTCATGGCGGAAGGTAGGCGCATGCACGTCAAAAGCCACCGCAAGATATTCAGGCTTTTCCTCCTCCAGAATCTTAAACATGATATTCAGGAAGCCATATACCGCATTGGTATGGAGCCCCTGGGCATTGCTCAAATCAGGCACACCATAGAACGCTCTGTTCAATATGCTGTGCCCGTCAATCAGAACCATTTTTTTACTCATACAAATACCACCGTTGTCATAACCAGAATGACTGTCAGGATCGCTATGGCTTCAAAATAATATAGCCCTCTCTGCAGCATCTGGCGTATTTTTATATGGCTTTCAGCGGTCTGAAGCCTTGCCGAAAGCTCATCATTCAAATTAAAAGCCTCGCCGTCCTCCAGACGTTCCATTCCTACAGTTACCAGGAACTGGATGCTTAACTCCTCTTTGCAGGACGGACATTTATCCACGTGCTCCAGGAACTGCTTCGCCGTCCTGGTATCCATTTCTCCTTTGATAAAATCAGGAATCAGTTTTTCTGCTTGTTTACAATCCATATGGGCGGCCTCCTTTCCTGTGGGACGGGCAATCCGGGCTTCTTTAATACTATACACCAAAACCACCC
>NZ_KE992718.1:0-17244 GCF_000466465.2 Clostridium sp. KLE 1755 | reverse complement strand
GAGGTCCGCCGGATCCGTTCGCAAATCTCAAATCCGTTCCCGTCCGGCAGCGAAACATCCAGCAAAACCACATCAAACCTTCCGTCCGTGTAAAGCTTTCCAAACTCCTCCACACTCCTTGCTACCTCCACCTCAAACCCGTCCTTCTTCAGGGCGTATTCCAGCCCGTCAATCAGGCTTCCATCATCCTCCACCAGCAAAACCCTGTCCTTATCCATTTCACGGTTCATTCCCTGTTCCCTTCCTTCCATTCTTCCCTTAATTTTCTATCTGTTAAAAAACCGCTCACCTGTATCCCGCTCATTTTCCTCTGCTTATCCCTACATTATAAAGTCCTCCTGCCCAAAAGACAATATTCCTGTCTAATACGTTCAGTGCAGCTTCACAGTTCAGTAACCTTCCCTCCCTGTTTTTCACATAAGCAATTGACATCGCCTTTTTGCTGGATTATGATAGGAAAGGACTATTTTAACCAAAAATTCGGAGGTATATATCCGGCCGCAATATAACCGGAGAAAAAAAGATGGAAAACTTAAACATCCCTAAAAATTACGAATCAGCCCTTTCCCTCCACGATACCCAGATCGGCATTAAGACGGTAAAGGACTTCTTTCAGACGCTGCTGGCAGAACGGCTGAACCTGCTGCGTGTATCTGCGCCGCTTTTTGTAGACCCTGCTTCCGGCCTGAACGATAACCTGAACGGGATTGAGCGTCCCGTAGCTTTCGGCATCAAGGAACAGAATGATTACGAAGCCGAGATCGTACAGTCTCTGGCCAAATGGAAACGCTTCGCGCTGAAAAAATACGGCTTCCAGCCCGGCGAAGGCCTCTATACTGATATGAGCGCCATACGCAGGGATGAGGTTACGGACAATATCCACTCTATTTACGTGGATCAGTGGGACTGGGAAAAAATCATAACCAAAGAGGAACGCAGCCTTGACACGCTGAAGGATATCGTGCGCATTGTATATAAGGTACTGCGCAAAACGGAAAAGTTCATGTCCATCCAGTACGATTACATAGAAGAAATCCTTCCCCACGATATTTTCTTTGTTACCACCCAGGAGCTGGAAACCATGTTCCCTGACAATACGCCAAAGGAAAGGGAATACTATATTGCCAAGGCCAAAGGCGCTGTCTGCATCATGCAGATCGGCGATACGCTGGAATCCGGCGAAAGGCATGACGGCCGCGCGCCGGACTACGACGACTGGTCCCTGAATGCGGATATCGTGGTTTATTATCCGGTTCTGGACATTGCGCTGGAGCTGTCCTCCATGGGTATCCGTGTAGATAAAGAGGCCCTGCTTTCCCAGCTTGAAAAAGCAGGCTGCCCGGAACGGGCGCAGCTGCCCTTCCAGAAGGCTATTATTGAAGAAAAGCTACCCTACACCATCGGCGGCGGCATCGGCCAGTCCCGTATCTGTATGTTCTTCCTGAGAAAAGCCCACATCGGGGAGGTTCAGTGCTCTCTGTGGCCGGAGGAAATAATGGCGGAAGCGGAAAGCCACGGCATCCATCTTCTGTAGGCCGTATTTTTACGATAAGAAAGCCCTGACCGGCACACACTGCCGGCGGGGCTTCTTCAAATTACAATTCCAGGAGGCAGCTAAAAATGGCAGCTGATAAAACCTTTCTCCGTCCGCTCACCGAGGCGGACATTGATACCATCTATTCCCTTACCTCAGATCCCAGGGTGGCAAAATACATGCGTTTTTCAACCCATACCAACCGGAAGGAGGCCGAGGAGCTTTTTTATGAATATACCAAATCCGGCAATTCCGGCTGGCTTATCTGTCTGACAGAGGACGAATCCCCTGTGGGCATTGCGGCGCTGAAGCAGGAGGAAAATGAGCCGGATACGCGCTCCATGTCCGTATTCCTTTATCCTGACTGCTGGAATAAGGGCTACAGCACCGAAGTGGTGCGGCACATGAAAAATGCTGCTGCCGCTGAAAAAATCGGGTGTTTGAAGGCTTACGTAGTCCAGGACAACGCAGGCTCCTGCCGGGTTCTGGAAAAAAGCGGCTTTTCCCTGCAGGAAATCCTTCATTTTCCTGATATGGCCTCAGGCCTCTGCATTTATACCCTGCAGCTGTAAATGTGCGCTTCCAGGCGCGCCGCAAAAAACCAGCTCAGCCATTTTTTTACGTGGCTGAACTGGTTTTTATTTTCCATTTATTCCTGTATTATTGTCCCCTGTATCTTACTGCACACGCTTCCCTGTCATTGTCTGGGAAACAATGCTCTCCATCATATCAGGGCTTAGCGCTCCCTGCGCATATCCGAATACATTGCCGTCCTTATCAATCATGAAAGTGGTGGGGAAGGAACGGATGCCGTAGACGGAAAATATTTCGCCGGTGGTATCCATGACTACAGGAAAGCTGTAGCCGCTGTCACTCAGGAATTTTTCCACTTCCTCCTGAGTCCCGTCCTGATTGTAGGGATATTCATCCGACTTTGGATTGGCAATGCCGAGCACTACCAGATCTTCGCTGTTTTCCCCGTATTTTTCATATAACGCCTGGATGTCGGGCATTTCTCCCTTACAGGGAGGGCACCAGGTAGCCCAGAAGTTCAAAAATACCGTTTTCCCTTTATAATCCGAAAGCGTATGGGTTTCACCATACTGATCCACCAGTGTGAAATCAGGCGCAGGCGTCTTTTTCTCCTCAGCCTGTGTACTCTCCTGAGCGGCTGTGCCTGAAGAATCGCTTTCTGAGGATGCCTGTCCGGACTGCGAAGGGGTATTCGATGCTGTTTCCGGAGTGCTCTCCGGCACGGTTTCAGCCGCATTCTCCGTTTCCGTTATCTGGGACTGCTCCGGCGCATCGCCAAGCTGCGCTTTGGAAAGGTAGCTGGTAATGCCGTTCATAAATCCGGTAAGAGTCATAACACCCATCAGGATCAGCAGCGCCGCGCCGACCTTTACTGTATATTTTACCACATTTCTCTTTTTCTTAAAGAAATCAAGCACGGAGCCGGTAAAGATTCCCACTGCCAGGAAAGGAATGACGAAGCCCAGTGTATATACGCCAACCAACAGGAATCCCTTTGCCGAAGAGGAGGAAGAGGAGGCCATCAACAGCACGCTTCCCAGCGTAGGACCTACGCAGGGTGTCCAGGCGAAGCTGAAGGTGAAGCCAAGCAGCAGCGCCACCAGCGGATTCATGGAAAACCGATCCAGCCGGAAGGGCAGGCGGTGCTCTCTCTCAATGGTTTCGGATCGTCCGAACACTCCCAGCTGGTAAAGACCGAACATAATCATGATAATTCCGCTGATCCGTGCGAACCACACCCGGTTGTTGGTAAAGAAACGCCCCATCGCCGAGAAGCCGAAGCCCAGCAGGAAAAAGGTAAAACTGATACCCAATACGAAAAACAGCGTATTTATCAACACCTTTTTCCGTGGATAATGTACAATTCCATTTTCGTCCACTGTCTTGGTTCCGCCTGCCAGATAGCTGACATACAGAGGAACAAGGGGCAGGACGCAGGGTGAGAAAAAGCTTAAAATACCCTGAATAAACACTGTAATTACCGGAACTCCGGTTTCAACTGAAAAACCCATAATCATCTCCTTAGCTTTCTTTTATATATTTTAATGTAACTGTCCAGTTTTTCTCAGTAACTGCTAACCTCCATCCTGAATCGCCTTTAGCGATGGATTGAATCTCTTTAATACGGTCATTGCAAAGCGCTTGCCTGCGCAGCTACATGTGCCGGCCTGGCGAACAGTCAGATTTAATTTACCGCTGCGAACAAATCGTTCAGGGCCTCGCTCATGGTAGGATGCGTATAAATATTATCTCTCAGAACCGTGTAGGGAATACCTGCATCAATGGCAAGCTTGAACAGGTTGATTATTTCATAGGATTCCGCGCAGTACAGATGCGCCCCCAGAATCAGTCCTGTTTTTCCGTCAATCACAGCCTTCATCATCCCGGCTGTGGCTTTCAGGACGCGCGCCTTGGGAACCGCCGCCATCTGCAGCCGTGCCGTTTTTACTTCATAGCCGGCTTTGCGGGCTTCCGCTTCCGTCATACCCACTCTGGAAAGCGGGGGATCCAGAAATACACTGTAGGGAACCGCGCCTCTGTTGGCGGTGGTGCGGCTGCCGTCACCCAATATCTGGGATTTTACGATACGGCTGTCATCCAGGGATATATAGGTAAACTGCAGACCTCCTGCCACATCGCCCATCGCCCAGATATGAGGGACGGACGTCCGCAGGCCTTCATCTGTTTTCACGGCGCCACGCTGTGTCAGCTCGATACCTGCCCTTTCCGGATGAAGCTCAGCCAGGTTGGGGCGTCTGCCTGTGGCTACCAGAATTGCATCCACACTCAGTTCCTCTTCTCCGCCTTCCGTTCTAATGGAAACTATGGCTTTCCCGTTCTCATCCCTTACTGCAGTTACCGCTGCTTTTCTGAGAATCCGCATACCCGCTGCCGTCATATGCTCAAGGACAGCTGCCGATACCTCTTCATCTTCCCTGGGAATAAAGGCTTCCCCATCCTGCACGATGGTTACCTGGGAGCCAAAATTGGTATAGTAGGAAGCAAATTCCAGCCCTATATAGCCGCCGCCGATAATAAGCAGTTTCTCCGGAAGCTCCTCCAGTTCCATCATGCCCTCGCTTGTATAGGCATAGCGGCTTTCCTTCAGCCCTGTAATAGGAGGTACAAAGGGCGTCCCCCCGGTATTAATAAATATTCTCTTTCCGTACAGCTCTTCCGTATTTCCTTCCGGATATGTAACCAGAATTCTGTGGTCATCCAGAAAAGCTGCCGATCCGGTAAGCACTTCTACTCCGGCCCCAACGGCTTTATTATAATTTTTCTGACGAAGTTCAGCTGTCAGCTGTCTTTTTTCCTCAATTACCTTACGGTAGCGGTCTGCCTTTTCCTGAAAGCTCCCGCCTTCCGCCGCTGACATTCTGGCGTTGTTTTCCAGAAATTTACTGGGGATACAGGCCACATTGATGCATGTACCGCCATACATCTTATCGGAGCGCTCTATCAGCGCTGTCTTTTCCCCTTTAGAAGCAAGAGCGCCTGCCAGGGTCTTTCCGCCTTTTCCAAAACCTATAATTATATTGACATATTCCTTCATTTGAATTCTCCTTGTTTTGTGAAGCAAAAATGAAATTTATCTGCGGGCAGAAGAATTATCCCACTGCTGCTTTCGCCTGTTTTTGCGCCCGTATCTCTATCAGTTTCCGTTCTATCTCGCCTATCGTAATCGTTTTCAGCTTCTCCAGGCACATGTCATTTAAGTTCAGGTAGATTTCATCCATCACATCCGCCATGCCCGAAGCAATCATACAGTTCATATCACTGTCCCCGCTGCGCCAGGAAGCTTCCACAAACCGGATATCCAATGCTTCGGCAACCCGGTACAGCGTAATATCTTCCGCCTGCTCCACAGACGTATAACCGCCCACCTTTCCTTCCTTTGTCTGCACCAGGCCTACCTTCTTCAGCTTAGCCATTACTTTTCTTACGCGGGCCGGATTGGTACAGATATTTTCCGCCAGCTCTTCACTGGAAATTGTGCATCCCTTATGCTTCAGAAATACCAGGCCATGCACGGCCACACAAAAATCACTGTTCAATACATTACCCCCTTCTGCGTTATTGCGCCCATATTTTATTTTCATTTGTAACTGTAATTATTTGTTGTACACTTTGTACTGTAACTATATCATTTACAGATATAGTTGTCAATCCCTTTTTTCCTCTTAACATTATTTTTTCCAGTTGGATAAAAATGATATTACCATAACACATACAAAGGCACTTGTCCCCACAGATTCCCTGGACAAAAAATATCGCTTATGCCGCTTCCTGTTCCTGGAAGGCCGGACCGTTTCTGGCAAAGGATAGAATGTACCGGCGGAACAGCACCGCCGGCAAAGGGAATCATGGCAAAGCCTTCTGCAGCATTTTAACGCAAAAAAATGCGCCCTCTGTCCGGAGGGCGCATACAAACCGAAAAAAAACGGCCATCAGCTTTATACCGCAGCCACATCCGTCAAGTAACAGATGTCAGGTATTCAGCCATATATACATATATATATATTCAAAAATCAGGCAAACATCACAGCATCAGCGCTGTACTCTTCCCGAGGCATCTCCGCCTGCAAGCTTTGAAACCTCATCCACGGTTACCATGTTGAAGTCACCTTCGATGCTGTGCTTCAGGCAGCTGGCAGCAACGGCAAACTCAATGATCTGCTGAGGCTCCATATTCTGCAGGCAGCTGTAAATCAGCCCTGCGCCGAAGGAATCCCCGCCGCCTACACGGTCAACGATGTGCATCAGATAATTTTTGCTGAAATAAAAATCCGTTCCGTCATACAGCATGGCAGCCCATTTGTTGTCATTTGCGGAAATGGACGTCCTTAAGGTGATTGCCACCTTCTTAAAGCCGAATCTGTCAGCCAGCTGCTTTGCCACGTCCTTGTAGCCCTCGTGATTTACCTGTCCGCTGGTTACATCGGTATTTGCCGCTTTGATGCCGAATACATCTCCCGCATCCTCTTCGTTGGCAATGCAGACATCCACATATTTGCAGAGTTCACCCATAACCTGTCCTGCTTTTTCCTTGCTCCACAGTTTATTTCTGTAATTCAGGTCGCAGCTTACGGTGATTCCCTTTTCTTTCGCTTTCTTTACGGCTTCCAGACAGATTTCCGCCACATTGTCGCCCAGCGCGGGAGTAATCCCGGTAAAATGGAACCAGTCTGCGCCTTCAAAAATCTTATCCCAGTCAAAATCCTCTTTTACCGCTTCCGCAATGGAAGATCCGGCACGGTCGTAAATAACCTTGGAAGGACGCTGGCTTGCGCCTTTTTCCAGGAAATAAATACCTACACGGCTGCCGCCTCTTACGATACCTGAGGTATCCACGCCGAATTTTCTCAGGGAATTCACCCCTGCCTGTCCGATTTCATGCTTCGGCAGTTTGGTCACAAATTTGGAATCCAAACCAAAATTCGCCAGAGATACGGAAACGTTCGCTTCCCCTCCGCCATAGGTTGCGCCATAGGTATCCGCCTGTACGAAGCGGTAATAGCCTTCCGGTGCAAGTCTCAGCATGATTTCCCCGAATGTAACTACTTTACTCATAATCTTCCTCACCTTTCCTTTATCCGTTTCTATTATTTCTGTACCAGATGAACCGCAAAACCGCCGACTTCTTCCTTCAGATAAATTGCCTTGAGGCTGCCCTTGTCATCATATTTTGCACTGGACTGATCAAATTCAACACCCTGGTATTCGAGATAATTAACCGCTCTGTTGATAAAGTTAGTCCTGATGCCGATATGTCCCTTAGCGCCCAGCCCGGGTGTCTTCATCACTTCTACTGCAGTTCCTGCAAATACGGAGCTGGCGCCGGTTTTCTTCGTAAATCCGAAAATGGATTCAAAACGTCCTGCTGTTTTGTCAGCAGCATCTTCATCCGTCTCATTAATTCCCACATGCGCCAGTTCAAAGCCAAGCATCAGCTGTACCGCTTCTCTTGTAAGCGCTTCAATTTTATCAAATTCACCCGCATTGATCAGCTCGCTCTTCACCATCCAGCTTCCGCCGCAGGCAATAATTTTATTAAAACCAAGATATTCATTCAGGTTCTTGGCGCTGATTCCGCCGGTAGGCATAAATTTCATATTTACATAAGGAGCGGACATCGCTTTGATCATGGCCAGGCCGCCTGCCGCCTCTGCCGGGAAAAACTTCACAACATCAAGCCCCAGGGAAATGGCGATTTCAATATCGCTGGGATTTGAACAGCCGGGGGTGACGGGAATTTTATTATCCACACAGTATTTTACCACTTCGGGATTCAGCCCGGGGCTGACAATAAAGGTCGCTCCTGCATCCATGGCTTCATCTACCTGTTTTGTGGTCAGCACGGTTCCTGCGCCCAGCAGCATTTCCGGGAACGCCTTTCTGATGGCGGCAATCGCTCCTGCTGCAGCTTCCGTACGGAAGGTCACCTCCGCACAGGGAAGACCGCCGTTGCAAAGCGCTGCTGCAAGCGGCACCGCATCCTCCACTCTGTCAATTTTCACAACCGGGACAATACCGATTCTGCTGATTTGTTCCAATACTTCGTTCATTCTCTTTCCTCCCCTTTTTAGGTGATAGGTTATTTATTCCTGCGTACAACGGACCGGATGGCTGCGGCGGGCGCAGAAACCAGGATTTGTAGATATAATGTCGTCTACGCTGACATTATATCATGTTTTATCTATTATTTACTATATCATCTTATTTCTTCCGTATCTTGTTGGTTTTTTTCGTAAATATGGTTTTTTTTGAACCATTACGGAAAATACTTGTAATCCTTATTATCCTTTGCCATTCTGATACTGCTCTCATGAACGGCTGCTGCTTTCAGGGAAATACGCTCATTCGGCCGGAAGAACTTCTGCCGCTGGACAGCGCCCGGAATCCCCGCACCAATCAGGGAAAGCCAGGCTTGCCCGCCTGATTCAGCTGTTGGAAAATGAAGGCCGCATTGCAGACATTTTGGAAGCGGCAAAGAATGCCGCGGTCAGGAACAGATTATATAAAAAGTACGAGCTATAGCAGCGTGTGAAAACAGACTGCTATACCGCCCGCAGAAAGAGAGGGACTCTTCCATTCATTGGAGGGGTCCCTCTCTCTTTTCCTTACAAAAATAAACAGTGACTGTCCAGCGCTTTCACAGTTACAATAAATACTATATTACCCCAAATCCGGTTCCGCCAGCAGGGAAATACTGTCTGCGCATTTTCCTTCCGATTCAAAAAGAATGATTTCGTTCTCCCCTTTTTTCAGAAGCGCTCCCGGCAGATACAGCCTTTTCTGCGGGCCTGCCTCCCAGAACCTTCCCAGATGGAAGCCATTTACAAAGACACAGCCCTTTCCCCAGCCGCTGCAGTCCAGGAAGGTATCTCCAGGCGCCTCCACCGTAAAGGCAAACCGGTAAAACGCAGGCATTCCCTCATCATAGCCTCTGGTAAAATCCAGCTTCTCCAGGTTATCCATGGGAAGGCAGTACTGCTGCCAGCCATGCTGGGCGAAACAGTCGTTTATCATAACGCAGCCGTCTATTCCCTTCCTCTGCCAGTTTATCATAGGCCCATAATTGACCCTTCCCATGTTTTCCATGAGAATATCCAGCCGGATATCCTGCGATACTGTCGGCTCCACCTCATGGCGTTCCAGAAGCTCCCTGTCCATTGCAGTGAGAATCCTTTTTCCATCGGCAAAGCAAATGGCCCGATCCGCCGCCTGATAAAGCCTGATGCTGTGCAGCTGTCTCTCCGTATGCAGAACCGAGGAATACAGGGTATAACCATAGCTCTGCCCCAGCCGTTCCATGGACATGGGACTGAGTGTCCCTACAGGCTCCGCCAGGCAGTCCAGCGCATGGAACAAATCTACCTTCTGCGAAACATTGCAGGTGCCATAGGCAGTTCTTTCCCGGAAATTCTTTTCCCCATCTTCTCCGGATAATTTGCTGCCGGTAATACTTTCATCCGGCTCCGCCCCTTTTCCGCGATGCCTGCTGATGATCTCCTGGAAACGTCTGTATTTCTCCGTAATCTGTCCGTCCTCGGTAAGCAGGGCGTCATAATCATAGGAAGTCACATCCGCCGTCAGATGATCTCCGTAATTGGATCCGTTCATAAAGCCGAAGTTAGTGCCGCCTTCAAACATATAAAAGTTCACATTTCCCAGCTCCAGAAGCTCCTCCAGCTCCTGTGCGGCAATTTCCATATTGCCCTTATGGTGCTTCTCATCGCGCCAGGCATCGAACCAGCCTATCCAGAATTCCGTGCACATACAGGGACCGCCGTCCGTATATTCCTCCAGAATGGAAAAAGCCCTTTTCGTGCCTGAGCCGAAATTCGCGGTGGGAAGCACACCGTCAATCCTGGTATTGGAAAGCATGTTATGCCCCGGCCCGTCGGATGCAAAAAGAGGCACCGTAATTCCCTGTCCGCGCATCATATCCCGCAGGCTTTCCAGATATTTCTTATCATTGCCGAAGGAGCCGTATTCATTTTCCACCTGAAGCATGATGACGGGGCCGCCGTGATCAATCTGGAGCGGCGCCAGCAAAGGCATCAGCCTGTCATAATAGGCTCTCACATGGCAGAGAAATCTTTCATCGCTGGTTCTTAAGGCCATATCCCCCTGCGCCAGCAGCCAGGCGGGCAGTCCTCCGAAGTCCCACTCCGCGCAGATATAGGGCGAAGGGCGCAGAATCACCCACAGCCCCAGCTGCTGTGCCTTCCGGATGAAAGACACTATGTCCAGCATGCCGTGTACCTTTTCCCCATAAAAGTCAAACCTGCCCTGTTCAGGCTCATGCATGTTCCATGGGATGTAGGTTTCCACGGTATTGCAGCCCATCTCCTTGAGCTTCCGCAGCCTGTCCTCCCAGTATTCGGGAAGAACCCTGAAATAATGGATTCCTCCCGAAATAATCTGGAACGGTTTTCCGTTCAGATAAAATTTGTCCCTGATTTCAAAGGTTCCTGTGTTTGTCATCATAATAGATTCCAATTTCAGTCAATGAAGTCTTTCCTCTTGCTTTAAGCACTCTGAACCTCAGAACCTGCGTATGTACCGTGGGAAAACGGCATATTCTCTGATAACCCACTGTGGCAGCCCTGTAAATTTCCTGAAATCCCCCTGCTGCCGGAATCTCCAGGCAAAATTCCTCAATATGCTGTCCAAGCTCTATGGTTTCCTTAATGGTCACCAGATTTATTTCTTTTTCCCCTGTCAGATGAATTTCAATCGCAGGAAGTTCTTCGGAAGCGGCTTCATAAAACTGTCCCCTGTCCTTATTTAGTACCGCGCCGGCATCCCTTCCCTTTCCGGCTGCAGTCGTCTGATTATATCATAATAGCCATCCCAATCATAGTCCTGAAGTTTATCTTTTGAACGGCAGGCGCCGTCAAACCAGACGCAGAACAGTTCACCGTAATTACTGCACAGCTCCGACAGCTGGTTTTTGAAAAACACGTCATATTCCGGTGTGCCGTATGTCTTTTCATGCATATCCCATGGGGAAAGATAAACGCTGAACTTCAGGCCTTCCGCATGACAGGCCTCGGAGACCTCTTTTACGATATCCCCTTTTCCATCCTTCCACGGGCTGTTCCTGACACTGAATTCCTTATATTCACTGGGCCAGAGGCAAAAGCCTTCATGATGCTTACAGGTCAGCAGCAGGCCTTTCATGCCTGCTGCCTTAAATGCCCTGACCCACTGATACGGATCGAATTCCGGATGTGAACAGTAACGCGCCTGCATATCATAATAGTATTGCAAAAGGAAATACTTGTTTTCTTCCTAATCCTTTGCTATTATTATTTTGCGAAACGAAATTTAGCGGATAAATTCATGGCGGTGTTTCAGCCGCTTTTCTGAATGAATCTTTGGGAACTCTCCCATATATTCCAATGTTCAAATAATAATCGTCCGGTATAAAAACTATCGGCAAAGTTTGTTTTTTTCTAAATACTAATTGATTTTTGTCGTTAAAAAATTTATAATTACAGGAGATAATTATGGGTAAAAAAGATATTACCCTGAATGCTTTTCTGGGAGATGTGCATATTTTTGCAGATCTTCTGAACGGATGCTGCTTTCAGGGAAAAACAGTCATCCTTCCGGAAGAGCTTCTGCCGTTGGACAGTGCCCAGTATACCAGCACCAATCAGGGAAAACCCGGAAAAAAATACAGAGATTTGAAAAAGCTGTGGTATCAGGAAGAACCAGTTGCCATATTTGCGGTAGAGAATCAGGAATGCAGAGACTATCGGATGCCTGTCCGTTGTATGCGCTATGACGCGGATGAATACGAACGTCAGATTAAGGCTTTTGAGGCGGAACAAAAATCCGTCAGTATAATTTTCAGGCCCGGAAAAGCCATATCGCTGCTGCCCGTGCTGACCATTGTTTTATATTATGGGCAGGAGGAATGGACGGTTCCCCGCAGACTGTCCGAAATGATTGCTTTTCGATCTAAAACGGCGCGCTTCAGAGAACAGATTCCGGACTATCCTCTACGCCTAATCTCTGTAAGGAAAGATATGGATATTGAATTGTTCCATACTGAGCTGAGAGAGGTTATGGGAATTCTGCAGCGTGTGGATGACAAACGGGCCATGCAGATTTTTTTTGAAAATAACAGAGCCGCTTTTTCAAGGCTGACGGAACAGGCCTTTGAGGTAATTGTCAACTGTACCAATTCACCAAAACTGAGAAAATATATGCTGGAAAATAAGGAAGGAGAATGTGTTGATATGTGCAGAGCTTTTGAAGAATGGATGGAAGACTGCAGGACGGAAGGTATAAAGGAAGGCATAAAAGAAGGCGAAAACAGATTTGCCCGGCTGATACAGCTGCTGGAAAGGGATAGCCGTTATTCAGATATTTCCAAGGCTGCGGACAATCCTGCCATCAGAAGCAGACTGTACAGAAAGTACGGACTGTAAAGGTTTTGGAAAAAGTACCGATATATAATAGATCCCATATACGTCATGGATAAATAAATATAGCCGATTATGCTTCAGAAACAGACTCACCGACTGACCGTTTTTTCGTGAACATACTGAGGGATTCTTCCGTTCTTATTGGAGGAATCCCTTTGTTATTTTCTCAAATATCAATTCATTTTTCATTTTTCCTGTATCTAACTGATATCTTACAACATCCTGCGCTTCTTTATCCGGAGTTGCCAGATATATTCTTTCCACATCCCCGTCTGTAAGTACAGTAATTTCCAGCCCACGCTGTACCTGGGGCCGTTCCTTTTTCCGGTTCCAATAATCACTGCATCCGCACAAATTTATCAGGCTGATGCTCTTTGCTCTTTCGCTCTGACGAATAATTGTCCAGATTCTGCCGGCTGCCTACCGAAAATTTTACCGAGCCCCTCCTTACAGATGCACTTTATGGATCCATCTGTGCATTACTTTCCCCTGACAAACCAGCCCGTATTTCCGAGTCCCAGCAGATAGCGGAAAATGCCCGTAAATACATCCTGTCCCATTATCAGGAGCAGATAAGTCTTTCACAGATAGCAGAAGAAATCGGCGTCAACAGCTGCTATCTGAGTGATATCTTCCATAAATATATGGGGGAGCCCTGTTCCCGCTATCTGCTTCGCATTCGAATGGAACAGGCGGCCCGGCTTCTGAAAGAAAATCCAGGAGAAAAGATATACAAAATTGCTGAACACACCGGTTTCGTCAGTTACCTTTGCCGTTTTGAAAGAACACTATTCATCATCCTTTTCAAAATACTTATCCCTCCACTTCCGGCCAATCTGCTGCAGCCGGATTGCTGTCTGCGCCAGTTCGTCATACTGGCGTTTTGCCTGCAGGAGCTGTTTTTCATAGCCTTCCCTGCATTTGGCCAGCTTTTCCTCGTATTCTCCCCGCAGGCGGTTTACCTTTCCTTCGTATTCCTTCCGGCACTGGATCAGGCGTTCTTCCCGTTCCTGCTGAAGTTCTCCCATTTTTGCCAGGGCCACTGCCTGTATTTCTTCTTTCTGAAGCTCCCAGCCTTCCTTTTCCTCCTGCCAGGCCGCCTGAAGGCTGTTCAGCCTCCGGCCGTGCTCTTCCTCTCCCACCTGCCGTCTTTCTTCAAAAATAAGCCCGCTCTTCCATTCAAAAACCCGGACCTCTCCGCTGATTTTGTCCACACAGGTAATTACCGTCCCCGCATCCGTTGCCGTCACATGAAAACCCAGCGCATTTTTTCCCACAAGATCATTCTTCCCTGCCAGATCATTTCTCCTGCCCTTCTGCTCCTGGTTTTCATCCTGTCCGCCGCCCTTTCTGGCGCCGTCCCCGACAGGGCTTTCCTTTTCAAAGACCACTCCCCGGCAGTTCTCCTGATACGGCATGCATACGTAAAGTCCATACCCCTTTTCACGTCCGGAAAAGGCCTGGTAGAACAGATACAAATCCCCGTCCCTGACTACCAGATGCAGATTGCAGAATCCGTACCCAAGCGGTCCGTCCGTAAGAATGATCCGCGCAGGGCCGTTTCCCAGCGTATCCAGTATAATCGTATGCTCCAGGTTTTCATACACATAACACACCGTATCCCGAAAAACCCGCGCCTCAAAATGCGCCAGATAATCTCTCTTTACCTCTATTGGCAGCATCCCCCTTGCAAAGGGCAGCAGGCAGTATAATACGGAGTTGCCCTGGGCATACAGCGCCACTCTCTGTCCATCCGACATTTCAAAAATCTGGTAAGCCATGGTGTTTCCTCCTTTATATCCACTTCGCGTTCACTGGCTTTACAATAAATATATTTCCAACACTGAACAAAAAGAAGCGGGATGCATAGGATATAGTAAGTATTTTTATAAGGAGCATTCCATATGCCTAACTGCAAATCCAAAAACTGCAAATGCTGCTCAAAAAGATATGTCAGCTGCGGTATTGACAAAAAAGGCAACTGCCTGGATATCTGCACGGATCCTATCTGCGGTGACCCGGACTGCCTTACGGTCCTGACCCCGGTTGTATATGATGAGCTTGGTATCAACCTCTGCCGGAATATCCCGCTGGAGCCGCCCTCCACAAATGTAGAAAGCATTTCCGTACAGGTTATGGATATCACATTTGAAACCTGCGGCGACGCAGCCGTATCCGCTGTCCCGATCAGCGGAAGGCCCAACTGCTATCTTGTGACGTTGACTAATCTGCAGGTTGTTTTTTTCGTAACTTTTTACGACTGTGCAAAACGGGTACTCTGTACACAGACCGTATGCGCAAACTACCTGCCCTATGACGAGTCCTCCGCAGACTACGAATACATGGATGAAGACACCAATCCCTCCTCTGTGGAACTGGAAATTTATGCACCTTACGGCGTAGCCCATGCCGATACGGCCGATCTCCCGGCTATTGTCCACGTTATCGGCTTCGGAGCCTGCAATACCTCGCTGACCCAGGGACTGAACCTGATTGCAATCCCCAAGGTCCTTAACTATGATACAGAAGATGATATTGCCACAATCGGGCTGAGCGTTATCCTGAAATCCGTTTATTTCTCCCAGTATAAGCTTCCCCACAATGGAAAAGCGGTGGTCCCCAAGGCCTGTACCCGTCCTACGGATGATACTATCTGCCTTGATTTTGTATGTGGCGACCTTCTTGACCTGGCTATCAAACCGCTGGAGCTGGGCCCGCCCAAATACGAAGAGACACTTAAGGATTCCTGCGATGTCCCCTGTGACGTTCCCTGCGACCCCTGCTGCGCCGCCACACCAGGTTCCAAGGGCTGCAAGCAGACGCCGACGGCGGAAAACGACTGACCTTCCGGCAGCAGAAGGGTGCTGCTAAACCAGCACCTTTCAAGCTGCGGTTCAGCCATACAAAAATGATTGCCAGGCTGCCTTCAGCACTCTGTTTTCCAGGGCCAATCCGTCCATTCCTTTCCACATGGCAAAACTGCTGCCTTATTTTACTTTTTTGTCGCCCGGAACGGTAAAGTATGATAAAATCAGTAGAAAAGACATAACTGTTATATATAAAACAAACAGTTATTAAACCTGCCCATTTGCCGCCGGGTTCAGGCGGATACCAATGCTCTCCCCAGCAAAAGAAAGGACATGCCATGACTATCAATGATAAAATCCCGTATCTGTCAACCCCGCTCCCGGAAGATATTCTGCGTTTTAGCAGGGCCGGATATTTTACAAAGGCGCTTTCCCTCATCGAAGGCTATCTGGCTGAAGATATTCCCGAAGCCCTCCGGGGTCGTCTGGAACTGGAAAAAATCAGGCTCATCCACCTTCCCGCGGATTTTCCCTACACCTATCCACAGGCAATGGCGCTCATCCATGAAACCATTCCTGATTTTACCGACGAAGAATTTGCCGCCCTGGAGGATGCCGGACGGATTGACTGTCTTTTTGTGGAGGGGGAGAAAAAATATTTTTCCCGTTTCTTTGAAACGCTCACCGCCACCCACCCGGACATCGCAGCACGCTCCAATCCCTCGCTTACCCTGGAAGCCGCCCGCAAAGCGCAGTTCCGGCGGGAAACCATGAAAAAAATCATGGAAGACGGCGGACTGCAGTATCACATCCATCTCCGGGCCGGACTGCAGGTCAAAGACGAATTCTTTGCCCCCGGAAAGGAAATGCTTGTCCACCTTCCCTTCCCCAAGGAAAGCAGCCCTACCTCCCACATCCGCATTCTCCGGACAAGCCATAATCCTACCGCGCTCGCGCCCGTGGATGCGCCGTCCCGGACCATCGCCTTCCGGACCACGCTTACGGAAAACGCCGCCTTCTGGGTGGAATATGAATATGACAGCACGATACGTTATCAGAAGCCCGATCCCGACGGGGTATCCCCCCTGCAGCCGGACTTTGATACGGACGAAGTGCTTCCCCACATCCGCTTCACGCCCTTTTTACGTTCTCTTGCAGAGGAAATCACCGGCAGTGAAACCAATCCTCTTTGCAAGGCGGAAAAAATATATGACTACATCACTACCCACGTGAAATATTTCTTTATGAAAGAATATTTTCTGCTGGATGATATCCCGGAATACTGCGCCATCAACCGGAAGGGGGACTGCGGTGTCCAGGCGCTGCTTTTCATCACCCTCTGCCGTATCGCAGGCATCCCTGCGCGCTGGCAGTCCGGGCTGTCCGCCACTCCGGAATCCATTGGCCCCCACGACTGGGCACAGTTCTATATCGCCCCTTACGGCTGGCTGCACGCCGACCTCTCCTTTGGCGGAAGCGCCTTCCGCTCCGGGGATGAGGAACGCAGGAAATTCTATTTCTGCAATCTGGATCCCTTCCGCATGGTTGCCAATACGGAGTTTCAGGCGCCGCTGCTTCCCGAAAAGAAAGGGCTGCGGGCAGATCCCTATGATAACCAGGTAGGGGAATGTGAGATTGAAGGCGTGGGGCTTTATACCACACAGTTTGAATATTTCCACCAGATGATCGATATCCATCCGGTTCCCTGCGATTTCCCGGAGGAGTAAAGACATGACGGAGGCTGCCCCTGGAAGCCATTTTTAAGCCGGATGCCATTCGGAAGACATCCCGGAAGCCGTTTTTAAGCCGGAAGCTATGAAGCCGGGCTTATTCTTCCGGCCTAAAAACGCTGCCGGCATCAAGGTGCCTGCGGCAATCAAATCCCCCGGCAAGCAGCGGGGTATTTGACCCTCGCGGCAGT